>CAZFFH010000008.1:0-8206 GCA_964518375.1 uncultured Actinomycetota bacterium | reverse complement strand
AAAATCTAGACTATAAAATAATTGCAGAAGAAAATATCAGCAGTAAAAATTTCGGTGTTTATTTGAATCCTGATAAGTCCCCGGTTATAAATTTTTCAGCAGGTGATAGCGTAATCGTCCTGACAGAAAAAAAATAAACCATTTCTTGAATCTTATTGTTTAAATTATTCCATTTTGTTACAATTATGCTACAAAGTTTTGTCAGTAGCATTTATTTATTTACTCATTTATCGATAAGTTGTAAACACAACTTTTAGTTATTTCAATTTATCATTCTTTGTAGGGAGCGGGTTTTTAATAAATGGAAAAGAAAATATATTCAGAAGGGATAATTTCCAGGCTTTCAAAGTATTTAAAATATATAGTACAACTAAAGGGGGTTGGCAAGCGCACCGTTACTTCTTTAGAAATCTCGAGCCATACCAAAATTAACAGCGCAGAGATCAGGAGAGACCTGATATTTTTTGGGCTTAAAGGCAAAAGAGGTGTTGGGTTCAATATTGAAGAACTGATAGGTTCCTTTAATAAGATATTAGGCTTTAATGACAGGGTTCATATTGCGCTGGTAGGGGCGGGAAATCTCGGAAAAGCAATTTTAAATTATAAAATTCTTGATAAGTTTGGATTTAAAATAGAAGATGTCTTTGATAACGATCCGGATGTTATTGGCAAAACCATTTCGGGAAGAAAGATAAAAGATATCCTGGAAATGAAAAACGTCATACAGGGAAAAAGAATAAATGTTGCCATAATCGCAGTTCCTGAAGATTCTGCCCAGAAAGCGACCGACATATTGGTGGAAGCAGGAATTAAGGTAGTAATCAATTATACTTCAGTGCCCGTAAAAGTGCCCAAACATGTTGATGTCCAGACAACGGATCCCATTGAAAAATTGCTTCATACGCTCTATTATTTATCAAATACAGTTTATGCAAGTTAAATACAGTTTATGTGAGTATATGCCGTTTATGCAAGTCAAATACAGTTTATGCAAGTTAAAATGAGCCAAAATTTATAAAATGAATAAAGCCAAAGGTTGCTTCATAGCTTTCATAGTAGTTTTTATCATAGGCTTAATATTAGTATTACTGTTTGCACTTTCTGATTTTAATAAAACTTCAAACGGACAAGATTCTTCAGATGCGCAGGTTGCTTCAAGTGGTTTTGGTCCAAACAACTTTTTATTTCTGGGTATCGATGAAAGGGAAGGACTAAAAAATTTCAAAGGCCGTACAGATACCATAATTATCTATCACATTGCGGAATGGGGGCAGAAAGATTGCCTGATTTCTATTCCAAGAGACACAAGAGTCCAGCTTGAAGGGCACGGTTGGGCCAAAATCAATGCCGCATATGTTTATGGCAAGGAAAAAATGCTAAAAGATGAAATTTATCAGTTGACGGATATAAGTATTACAAGAACCATGCTGATAAATTTTGATGGATTTAAGAAAGTTGTTGATGCATTGGGTGGGGTAAAAATTGTAGTCGATGTCCCGCTTCACGACTCTATGTCAGGGGCAAATTTTGATCCCGGAACCTATATTATGAATGGTGAGCAAGCTCTTTCTTTTGCACGATGCAGGTCGACAGCAAAAGGGGATTTCGACAGGGTAGACAGGCAGAAATACCTGTTGAGCGAGTTAATAAGGCAAAAAATAAATTTCTCTCTTATAATAAAGGCGCCGCAATTGTTGAATATTTTAAATACGGAAACGAAATCAGATTTTTCTGCAGTTGATTTTACAAAACTGGCAATAACTCTAATGTTTTCAAATAAAGATATTGAAAGAATAACAATTCCTGGAAAAACTGCTAATATAGATGGTGTAAGCTATGTTGTTGTGAATGAGAAGGAGGTTAAAGAATTTTTAAGTAAATATATCAAGTAAATATAGAAATTATTCTAATTTTATGATTAAATTTTTTAACAGATAATCATAAATACATAATAAGTCAATTAAAGGTGGGCTTAATGTCAAATTTTTTAGAATTAAGTATTGTTAATATTTCACAACTTGCAGAAGAGGAGAATTTCTTACTCCAGGCATCCAAGAAATCAGAAAAGCTTGGTGATTTTATAAAGAACAGCATTCCAAAGTCAGATAAGTTCTGGTTAGCTGATTTGAAAACCTGGCAGTTTTCAAATACATGGATCAAAAATATAAGTGATATCTGCCTCGAGGAATATGACCAGGTTTTTTTTGATTACGGTACATTGCTTTTGGATTTAAAGGACCCAAAAAACTACGAAGAGTTTAAAAGTAAAATTTTAGACAAGCAAATATTAGATTAGGGCATTTTATGATTCCAAGATATACAAACCCTGAGATGGGTAAAATTTGGAAAGAACAATCCAAGTTCGATTACTGGCTTAAGGTGGAGAAAGCTGTCAGCAAGGTCCAGGCAGAACTTGGAATAATCCCAAAAAAGGCCAGCCGGGACATTTTAGAACTGGCGCAATTTGATACAGACAAGATTGATGAGATTGAAGAAAAAACCCACCACGATGTAGTTGCATTCTTAACGAATGTATCTTCATATATTGGCGAAAATTCAAAATACCTGCATTATGGACTCACATCTTCAGATGTAGTCGATACTGCGCTTTCATTACAAATGCTGGATGCCGTTGCAATTATAGTCCGGAAGGTAAAAAACCTGACTCTTGTCTTAAAAAAGCAGGCAGTTAAATACAAAGATGTTGTAATGGTAGGCAGGACTCATGGCATACACGCCGAACCTATAACTCTTGGCTTTAAGTTTGCAGTATGGGTTTTTGAAATGCAAAGAAATCTTGAAAGACTGCAACAGGCAAGGGAAAATATAGCTTATGGTAAAATATCCGGAGCTGTTGGAACATATGCCAACACAATTCCCCAAGTTGAAGAAAAGGTTTGTAAAACACTAGAGCTCAAACCATCCCCGGCATCAACACAAATTTTGCAGAGAGACAGGCATGCGCAGATGATAAGCGCAATTGCCATATGTGGCGCAACTCTTGAAAAAATTGCTCTTGAGGTAAGAGGACTCCAAAAAACAGACATAAAAGAAATTGAGGAACCTTTTGCGAAAGGCCAGAAAGGTTCTTCGGCAATGCCGCATAAAAGAAACCCTATACTCTGTGAAAGGATCTGTGGCCTGGCAAGAATATTAAGATCCAATCTTATCGTAAGCCTTGAAAACATTGCGCTGTGGCATGAACGGGATATTTCTCATTCTTCAGCAGAGCGAGTGATAATTCCCGATAGTTTCATACTGCTTGATTATATCCTTGATAAGACAATCTTCGTTGTTGAAAATTTGAATGTTCACCAGGAAAACATGATGCGAAACCTGATGAAATATGGCGGCATTATTTTTTCCCAGCGGGTTTTACTGGAGCTTATAGGCAAGGGGATGATAAGAGAAGATGCTTATGCGGTAGTGCAGGATGCAGCACTTAAAGCCTGGGACGAAGAAGGCAGCTTTAAAGAAAACTTATTGAAAGAAAAAAATATCCTTAAATATTTCACGAAAGATGAAATAGAGGGCTTTTTTGATGTTAAATACCACTTGAAACATATTGATGAAATTATCGAAAGGGTAAAGAAGGTATAGCATAAATCGTGCCGTCATGGTTAATAAATATGAGTTTTTCGTTTTAATTAGGCAGCTGGTTTGGTTATATTGGCAGATTTAAACAAAAAGGGGCCATAGGGTGATAAAAGTAAATGTATATGTGACATTAAAAAAAGAAATTCTTGATACTCAGGGATTGGTAATTAAGAATGCAATACCGCAGATTGGTTTTAATAATGTTGAAAATGTCAGGTTTGGGAAATTTATACAGCTTGAGATCGAGCAAGGGCCCAAAAGCGAAGAAGATATAAAAAAGGAAATAGAATATTTATGTGACAAATTGCTTTCAAACCCTATAATTGAAGATTTTAAATATGAAATTTTGTAAAAAAGATAAAGATTTTTGCAGTTTTAAATTGCATAACAATATTTAAATAATTGCGCAGGTAATTATTTAATTTTTTTAATGAGGCCTTTGGATGGAAAATATAAAAAAACCGGTTTTTGGAATTGTAGTTTTTCCCGGGACCAATTGTGAGTTTGACTGTTACCATGCCCTGCAAGATATTCTGGGTGCAGGGTGCAAATTCATCTGGCACAATGATAAAAGCGCAGCCGGAATCGATGCAATTGTTTTACCGGGGGGATTTTCATATGGAGACTATCTGAGAAGCGGGGCCGTTGCTAAATTTTCCCCGATAATGGAGTATGTAAGAAAATTTGCCGACAGGGGAAAGCTCATAATTGGAATCTGCAACGGTTTTCAGATTTTACTGGAGCAGGGTATGCTCCCCGGCGCAATGCTGAGGAATAATACATTAAAATTCATATGCAAGTTCATTCATGCAAGAGTTGAAAACAGCGGTACCCCCTTTACCTGCAATTTGAAAAAAGGCCAGATCATTAAAATACCTATAAGGCATAACGAAGGCAACTATTATATTAATGAAAAAGGGCTTGACGGGCTTGAAAAAAACAACCAGGTTATTTTGAGGTATTGCAGCAAAGAGGGAGTTGTAAGTGATGAGCACAATCCAAATGGCGCTATTGAGAGCATAGCCGGAATATGCAATAAGGAAATGAATGTTTTTGGTTTGATGCCACACCCGGAAGCTTGTTGTGAAAATATTTTAGGCTCAGAAGGTGGGATTGGAATATTTGGTTCAATGATAAAAAGTATCACAGGAATGTGGAAATGGATGTAGAAAAGGAATATCAAAAACTTGGCTTAAACACAGGCGAGTATGAAAAAATTTGCGGGTATCTGGGCAGGAAACCAAATTATCTTGAACTTAGCATATATTCTGTCATGTGGTCTGAGCACTGCAGCTACAAAAGCTCAAGGGCACTCCTGAAAAAATTTAAGACTTCAGGTAAATATGTTCTTCAGGGGCCCGGTGAAAACGCAGGAGTTCTTGATATTGGTGATAACCAGGCTATTGTTATGAAGATAGAATCTCATAACCACCCATCAGCAGTAGAACCTTACCAGGGCGCTGCAACAGGAATTGGCGGCATCATAAGGGATATTTTTGCAATGGGTGCAAGGCCGATATGCAGCTTGAATTCTCTTCGTTTCGGTAATCTCCAGTTAAACCCCCGCCAGAAATACCTATTTGAAAATGTTGTTAAAGGAATTGGCGATTATGGCAACTGCATGGGGATACCAACAGTGGGTGGGGAAGTGTACTTTGATAAAATTTATGAAGGCAACCCGCTTGTAAACGCAATGACCGTGGGAATTGTTGAGAAAGACAAGATCATAAAGTCAAAAGCTTTTGGGGAAGGTAATCTGCTTGTTCTTATCGGTTCAAGCACCGGGCGTGACGGGATCCATGGTGCAACTTTTGCATCTGATGAGCTTGACGAAAATTCTGAGGAAAGAAGACCCAGCGTGCAGGTAGGCGACCCGTTTGCAGAAAAAGTTGTCCTCGAAGTTTGCCTGGAGCTGCTTGATAAAGAATTGATACTGGGTTTACAGGATATGGGTGCTGCAGGAATTACCAGCTCATCTGTTGAAATGGCAAGCAAGGGTGAGGTGGGCCTGGATATTGATGTAAGCGCCGTACCCCTGCGTGAACCGAGCATGATCCCTTACGAGATTATGATATCTGAGTCCCAGGAAAGAATGCTTGCTCTTGTTGCGCCAGCCATGTATGAAAAAGTAAAGGAAGTCTGCAGCAAATGGAACATCAACTGCGAGGCAATTGGAAAGGTTACAGGCAGTGGTAATTTAAGGGTATTCTGCAAGGGAAAACTTGAAGGAGAAATACCTGTCAAAACATTGACGGACCTTTCACCGGTTTATCACCATTCCTACAGTGAGCCTGACTATATTAAAACTACCAGTAAAAATTCAATAACTGATTCTGAGATAAAAGCTATCCGGTCAAAATATTCTCTCGGAGAAATTTTTAAACTTATGATAGGAGCCCCAAATATCTGCAGTAAGAAGTGGGTATGGGAGCAATACGATCATATGGTTCAAACAAATACGGCAGTACTCCCCGGACAGGATAGTGCAGTTATAAGGATTAAAGGCGCAAGTAAAGCCATTGCCTTTACATCTGATGGAAATGGCAGATATTGCTACTTAAATCCCTACATGGGCGGAATAATCGCAATTGCAGAATCTACGAGAAATCTTGTGTGCTGCGGTGCCGTTCCTATCGGGATAACTGATTGCCTTAACTTCGGTACTCCTGAAAAACCTGGAATTTTCTGGCAGTTTAAGAATTGCATAGATGGAATGTGCCAGGCATGCAGTGTGCTTGATATACCAATAGTCAGCGGTAATGTCAGTTTTTACAATGAAAGTTTCGGTAACCCTATTTATCCTACACCGGTTTCTGCAGCTGCCGGCTTAATTGAAAAGTTGGATAATATAATGACAATGGATTTTAAGGATGCCGGAGATATTATTGTGCTGCTGGGGGCAAATAAGGATCATATGGGTGGAAGCGAATTCATGAATTTATTTCTTGACAGGGTAGGCGGACAATGTCCGGAACTTGATCTTGATTTTGAAAAAAGACTTCAAAACTTATGTCTTGAATTAATAAGAGGCAAAATTATAAAGTCTGCACACGATAGTTCGGTCGGCGGGCTTGGGATATGTATTTTAAAAAGTGCCGTCATGGGTAATATCGGTGCAGACATTGAGTTAGGTTTAATTGGCGGTAGTATTATCAGGGCCCTGTTTAATGAGAGCCAGTCAAAAATAGTGCTGTCGACGGGTAAAAATAAGCTGAAAGACTTGATAAAAATATGTAAAAAATTTGAAATTCCATTTACACAGCTGGGAATAACCGGTGGTGCCGTCCTGAAAATTAATGGACTGGATTGTATTGAGATAAAAGAGGCTCAAAATATCTATGAAAACTCAATGGAAAACAAAATGGCTCTGTAGAAGTTTTGTGGCAAATTGCCTTGCGGAGACTAGCTTTCAATTTATTTTATGTTTCTATTTGTTATAATGAATCTGGTAAAAAATGATGACAAAAAATAAATTTAAAAAAACTGGCGCCAAACTTGGTGAAAAATGCGGTGTTTTTGGAGTTTACTGCTCAAATGAAAATGTAGCGGAATTTATCTTTTACGGGCTTCAGGCACTTCAACACAGAGGCCAGGAAAGCGCAGGCATTGCGGTATCTGACGGCGAGGATATTCTTGTATTCAAAGATCTCGGGTTAGTTTCGCAAGTTTTTTCCGAGCAGAACCTGGCCCCTCTTGTGGGAAGTATTGGAATCGGGCATACCCGCTACTCCACCACGGGCAGGAATATATGGAAGAATTCCCAGCCGATATACAGGATGTTTAAGGACGAGGTTTTTGCAATTGCTCACAATGGAAACCTGACAAATACTGAAGAACTTCGTAAAGAACAAATGAAGAAAGGCATAAGATTTGAAAGTACTACAGATACAGAAGTTATTGCTTCGCTTATAGAAAGTTCTGAAAGGGATAATATGGAAGATGCAATAAAGGAGGCAATAGGCAAGATTAAAGGCTCTTACTCCCTGTTGATTTTATCAAAAGATAAGCTATTTGCGATCAGGGACCCTCATGGATTCAGGCCACTGGTTTTGGGAGACAGAGAAGGCGGGCACATAATTGCTTCCGAGACATGTGCGCTTGATATAATAGATGCGCAGTTTATAAGGGAAGTTGACCCGGGTGAAATCATAATCATCGATAAAAACGGGCTTCGTTCCCAGATGATGCTTCCTGTTGATAGAGTGTCAATGTGCGTTTTTGAACTTATTTATTTTTCCAGGCCTGACAGCTATTTATTCAATAAAAATATTTTTGAGATAAGACACAAAATGGGCCAGGAACTCGCAAAAGAATGCCCCGTAGAAGCGGATATGGTAATATCCGTACCGGATTCCGGAACTCCTGCAGCAATAGGATATGCTGCGGCCTCAAAAATACCTTATGGTGAAGGCCTGATAAAAAACAGATATATCGGAAGGACATTTATTCAGCCAACCCAGGAAATCAGGGAAATTGGAGTAAAATTAAAATTAAATCCTCTAAGGGACGTGATAAAAGGTAAAAGACTGATAGTTGTTGACGATTCAATTGTGAGGGGAAATACATCAAAGAAGGTAGTAAAAATGCTTTATCTGGCAGGCGCCAAAGA
>CAZFFH010000007.1:0-27726 GCA_964518375.1 uncultured Actinomycetota bacterium | reverse complement strand
AAAATATATGAGTGGCTGGAGGTAACACTAAAAACACTATTTAGTAAAATCCCCTACCACCCTATAAGAGATCTGCTTATAAACCCATGGTTCTGGTTTATTATTATATTTTTACTAATTCTTGCCCTTATTTTTAGAAGAAGATAGTTTTAAAAAAAATCAGTCTTGGTCCTGACCTGCGCTGCTGCTTTTTAATAAGAGCATAAAAAAGCCGGCAAAAAGCAAAATAAAAATAAACAATGCCGTTATTTTCCCCGGGTTGTCTCTGATTTTTTCAGTGAACAAAAAAAGGCGGGAATTGCTTTTCTTAAAATAATCCAAAAAACTATCGTCCAGCATTTTTTTATCATTTTCATTTACCGATGTAAGCCTGCTAATAATCTTGTCTTCTATATTGCTTTCTTCGGGTTTTACAACCACATTTCTTGCAATTTTCAAATATTTATTTAAATTGTCCATAAATTTAAACTTTTCCCTTTTTACTCATTAAAGAGATTTTTAAAATATCAACTACTGCTATATAGATTATAAAACCGGCATTTTGTTTCAATTTCTTTACATTGAACTTAAAATGACTTTTTACCTTTTTCGTATTTGAGTTTTTCCTTAATAATCCTTCTTGCCCTGTGAATATTCGTTTTTACGGTTCCGATGGGCTTTTTTATAAGAATTGCAATTTCCCTGTAGCTGTAATCCTGCAAATCCCTCAAGATTAGAGGGACCCTATAGCTTTCATCCAGGCTCATTATTATATTTAATACTTCCTTTACTGTTTCTCTTGTAAAGAAGTTTTTTTCAATGTTATGGTTTAAATTTGTAAAAATATATTCATAGTTTTCTTCGAAAGATTCCAGGCTTACTTTTTTATCAAAAGTTTTAGATTTAACTCTTAACTTGTCTATACAGGTGTTTACCGTTAGTTTTCTTATCCAGGTTTTAAAACTTGAGAGCCCCCTGAAATTTTTTATGGAAAGATAGACTTTTACAAACACTTCCTGGCTTACATCTTCTGCGTCGTGGGAATCCCTCAAAATAAAAAAAGCGTTTGTATATACGTATTTTGAATAGAGCCTGACAAGTTCCTCAAAAGCAGCTTTATCACCTTTTTTAGACTTTTCAACCAAGATAATGTCATCGATTATTTTTTTTACTTTTCCCTGGCTTTGGTTTTCTTCCAACATATCCTCTCTACTGGCTTGGTACTACTGCCGGCTTTTCAACAAGAAGAACTGATAAGCTGGTATAATTTCCATTCCTGTAAACTATTAATTCGATTTTATCACCAACATTATAACTTAAAATTTTCGCAAGTAATTGATATGGATTTTCGACTTTTACTCCGCCAAATTCAGTTATTATGTCTCCCGCCGCTAAACCCGCTTTTTCTGCCGGATAACCTTTCGTAACTTTATTTATATAAACGCCTTTTACCTCTGTATTGTTTAGGCCCATTTCTACCCCTATAAAAGGAATTCTGGCCTTGCCAAATTCTATGATCTGGCGTGCTATATTTACAGCGATGTCGCTTTGTATTGCAAAACCCACACCCGCACTTGCTCCTGATGGCGAAAAAATTATTGTATTTATTCCCATCACCTGTCCGGTAGAATTTACCAGCGGCCCGCCGCTGTTCCCGGGATTAATTGTAGCATCTGTCTGCAGCAGGCCAACCATTGGAATTGTATCACCTAAAGCAGGTATGTCTCTCCCAAGCGCACTTATTACACCCATAGTAACAGACTTCTGCAAACCAAACGGGCTTCCAAGAGCTATTGCAATTTGTCCGATTTTTACATTTTCAATGGATGTAAAGGCTGCAGGTTTTAATCCTTTTGTATTTATTTTAATAACTGCTATGTCTGTATTTGCATCAGCGCCTACAAGTTCTGCGGGGAACTCTTTTCCGTCTGCCAAAGTTACAATAATTTCGGCAGCTTCCCCAACCACATGATTATTTGTAATTATAAAACCATCCTCCCTGTAAACAATTCCCGAACCTACGCCTTCGCCTGCTTGCTTGTTGCCAAACATATCTTCCTGGACCACCTTGACTCTTATATTCACCACTGAGGGAAGCACTTCTTCGGCAACCATGTTGACTTCTTCGTCAAATGAATATAATGCACCAAATTTGCTTTTTCCTTTTTCCTGGAGCTCTGAAGACGTTTTGCCGGAAATATTTCCTTTTAAAAGCTCTGAAGGCGTGGTTTTATAAATTACTGACAGTGACCCTAATAAAAACAGTGACCCTATAAAGAAAAATAATAATGCCACAAGTGTAATTACAATACCTCTAAAAAAAAAGGTCCTGGTGCCATTTTCGTCTTCCATATAAAACCTGCTCATAACAACCTCCTTTGATTGTAAAGCTCTGGTGTTTGCCAGATAACCAACTCACATATTTATTTGCCGGTTTCTTTGGCTGTTCCCGTAACGGTATCAAGCGATGGGTCCCAGGTTATTTCTTCGACCTTAAGATTGCCTGATTTTAATTTTATTGCATCTTCCTGCATTTTTAAAACCGCTTCCTGCGGAGTTATATTTCCATTTATCACATTTTCAAAATTGATGCGTATTGCGTCTCTTATTACTCTTATTACGTCTTCGTTTGGTTTTCCTCTACAGATTTCTTCCTGCTCCATTGCAGTTTGTAATATAGGATTATCTTTTGCCTGCGCAGAATCGACCGCATTTTTTAAAACAGAAACTGTTTGTGTTGAAAGATTCCAGCTTGCCTGGACATCCTCAGACATTAAATACCCTATTAATTTTTTTGCAGCTTCAAGCTTATCTCCGTAATAGTTTGTGTTTAGCATAAATCCTATCCCGTCAATCATTGGGGTTGGGTTTTTAAACCCCTCCCAAACTACAGGTATTTTTGCTACACCAAAATTTAACTTTGCTTCTCTGTATTCATCTATTGCCCAGATCCCGTTTATGATCATATGGGTATTGCCGCTCTTGAAAGAATTGTTAATCTCTTCATATTCAATATCGAAAGGCTGTATTTTATCCTCATTAAAAATTTTAACTAAAAACTCCAGTGTTTTAACTGTGGCCTGGGAATTTAAAGTTATTGAATTCGTATTATAATCAATGATCCAATCCTGATAACCTCCAATAAACGGTATGATCCAATCGGGTTCCTTGGAATTTAATAAAAATCCATAAATCTGTTCTTTGGGTTTATTTACTTCCTTGCAGTATTCAATTAACGAGGCGAAATCGCCTGGAACTGTACTAACAAGATCCTTGTTATAGAAAAGCATTAAAAAATCCATCGCCCTGAATGGTATAACGTATTTTTCACCGTTAAATGAAGTAATTTCATTCAGTCCTGCAACAATGCTCGTATAGTCTATTTCACTTTCGGTGGGTCTTATTACGCTAGAAGCGGCAAGCCTCTGGGCCGCCTCTATCCTTGACAATAGTATCTCCGGACCAGAGCCTGCAAGGCTGGCTGCTTCAAATTGATCCAGCAGTTCTTCGTCGCTCCTAAAATGTCTTGAATTAATTATAACTGCCGGATTTAAACCCATAAAATCTTCAATGCTATCCATAAGAGCAATTCTTTCTTTGGGATTAACGCTATCCCATATATTTATTTCTGTTGAACTTAATTCAGTTTGTTGTTGTTGCTGATTTTGTGCCGCAGTTGATTCAGCTACGTTTTCGGTGTTTTCTTCACTTATTTTTTGGCCAAAAGATTTGCATGAAAATAGTGCCACAGCTAAAAGGATAACTGCCGGGATTATGATAAGTATTTTCAGATATTTTAAAATTAATTTTCTTTTTTTCATTTCTTTACTTCTTTTTAAATTCTCAAGGTGTTTAATTGTAAAATCTTTCTAAAACAATTACAAATTATAATACAAATAACTAAAGCATTCTAATCTGCTTGCCGGTTTAGGTTTTCAAGGAGTCTTTAAAAAAAGCTTCTATCCTGTAATGGGTGAAAGGTTGGATATATTCGTCCATCAAAATATCCAAACTGAAATCTTCCTCTTCCAATGGTAAAAGGCTGTTTTTCAAATAATTACATTTTCTTACAAATACTACCTGGTTTTTATTATTATAAAAAGTTGCAAGCAGTTTTAGGTCCTCTATTCTGTTTTGGCCCAAATTAATAATCTTGCCTTCTATTTTTAAAATATCCTTGCTGTAGTAAAAATTCTCATTGGCTGCTATAGGATTTCCAATAAGGTCCTTGTTATAATCTTTATAATTAATGCCAATTTTTATTTTGGCTATATCAATATATTTTCTTTTTTCTTCATAGTTATAAATAAAAGGTAAAACTCCACCAATTTTGAGATAGTTTGCAAATGCTTGCAGTGTTTTTGAGTCTATAAGATTGTCTAGTTTATCATAAAAATTAAATGTAATCTCTAAATCTGTCTTATTTATTGTCGAAGAATTTACAACTTCCCCAAGAATTAGAAGGTCCCCGTAAATATCAGCATATATGTTACTGTTTTTTATTTTTATGTCTTGTGATTGTGTGGTATCTATTATTATTTTTGTATAGTCAAAAAAATAAATCTGGTCATCTTTCTCCAAAGAATCCGGTGCAGCAGTTTCTGCCTGGTCACCCGTGCTTAAGCCTTTTACCTGGCAGGACAAAGAAAAAGCTAAAGAAACAGTGATAAAAAAAATAATAAAAATTGTTATATTTAACAACTTTCGGGACTTCATCAGCATTCGTCGTTTCTTTCAGCTTTACTATCATGCTCTGATATCCTATTATTTTCATTCACAAGTACAATAATAGGTTTGAAATCCTCTGCTTCGGTCTCACTAATGCCAGCAAAAGACATAATAATTATCTTATCACCTTTTAAAATTTTTCTTGCTGCAGCTCCATTTATACATACTTCACCGCTTCCCTTTTTACCTTCAATCACATAAGTTTCAAGCCTTTCCCCGCTATCGAGGCTGACAACCATAACTTTCTCGAATGGAATGATTTTCGCATACTCCATCAGTGTTTTATCAATCGTTATGCTGCCGCTGTAATGGATTTGGGCATCTGTCACTGTAGCTCGGTGAATTTTACTTTTTAATACACTTATTATCATTGTTGCCCTCCTTCTATATTTTTTTACCTTATTACTGGCTTTTTAAAAATTATTTTCTATAAGAATATTGTCTATCAGCCTTGTTTCGCCTACCCATATTGCCGATGCAATTAATATTCTTTCAGCCTTTTGATCAATTCGCTCAATCTCGCAAAGCGTATCATTATCTCTAAAATCAAAATAGTCGATTTTGGAAACAAATGGGGTGCTTTCCATTTTTTCAATGGCTGCCTTCCTGATATTTTCCAGGTTTTCCTGTCCATTTATTATAAGCTCTTCTGCAAGCTTTAGGCTTTGAAATAAAACAACCGCATTTTTCCTCTCGTCGTATGACAGATATTTGTTCCTAGAGCTGATAGCGAGCCCGTCTTTTTCTCTTACTGTTGGACATTCTGCTATTTCTACGGGGGCGTTCAAATCTTTTATCATTTTTTTTATAATGACCACTTGCTGATAATCCTTTTGACCGAAATAGGCAATATTTGGTCTTGTTATGTTAAAAAGCTTTAGCACCACCGTGCATACTCCCCTAAAATGTCCGGGTCTTTCTCTCCCGCACATTATATCGCCGAGATCCTGGACTTCGGCAAAAGTTTTAAAATCTTTTTCATACATTTCATCCGTTGATGGAAAAAATATATAGTCGGCCCCCGCTTTTTGGCAAAGACTGCAGTCTTTTTTAAAATTTCTAGGATATCTTGCAAAATCCTCCTCGGGCCCAAACTGCATAGGGTTTACAAATATGCTTACAATAACTTTTGAACACTCTGCTCTTGCCCTGCTAATTAGGCTTATATGGCCTTTGTGTAAATAACCCATTGTAGGCACGAGCCCAATTTTTTCTCCCTTTGATTTTAATAACTCAGAGGTAGAAACCATATGTTTTGATTTTTTTATTATCTCCATTTTATTTTAAAAATTTAAGCTCCGCTCAACTTTACGGCCCACCCATAAATATTTTTTTGAACTCTTCGAAAGTTCTCCTGCTTATCCATTTGTTTTCATAAGCGATTTTACTGGTCGACAGCCCCATTACCTTATACAACAAATAATCGCCCTTCTCAAAATTCTTTTTAAAATTATCAAGATGCTCTTTAATGGTGCCTATGTCACCTCTTGCAATCGGTCCGGTTAATGCCTTTTTTGTGCCAAGTTTTTTTATATTATTAACTGTACTCTCAATTAACCCTATTAAGCCTTTAAGAGAGTCTTCAGGTTTTATACCAATTTTTTCATTTATCTCAACAGCATAATTTACCAGGCTCACAAGATAATTGGAAGCCACACATGCGGCTGCGTGATAAAGGGGTTTGTCATCATCGTTTACTTCAACTGTTGTTCCACCGAGAGATTCTACAATGTTTATAATAAGACTTTTGGCTTCCGCGGATTCCCGCCAAAGATGTGTTTTGTCAAAAGTTATGCCGTATACTGTCCCGTTTATCGTCCTTATGGAGTCTGCTATTGAAGCAAAAGATTTCATCGGGTGTATTGAAGCCACGCGGGCCCCTAATTTTTTAGCATTGTTTAAAACTTCCAGCCGTTTTGATCCGCTGAAGTGTATAAAATATTTGCCCTCTATGCTCAACTCGGCGTTTTTTGCGATATTATTACAAACCTTTTCTATCTCATCGTCAGGGGTACATATAAAAATAATACCGCAGTCTTTAACTCCCCCAACTATATCTTTTGTAAATATTATTTCTTTTCCGTGTTTGCCAATTATTTTTTTAGCTTTTGTGAGTGATTTTTCCGTGCGGGACGCGATATACCTGACCTTTAAATCTATAACCGGTTTAATCGCTAGAACTGACGCTAGTGTTGTCCCAAGTCTTCCTGCGCCTATAATTAAAATATTCTTTTTTTTTATTTTAGCTGCGGGTTTCATGTTTACATATAAGCGTTTTGGTAATAAATTGTTAACCTGGCAAGCGGCTTTAAGAATGTGTTGCTATGAAATTCTTATGGGCATAAGCAAGTAGACCAGGCTCTCATTTTTTTCAGATTTTATTAAAACGGGTTTTAAGGGTTCGACAATATTGAATATTATTTTTTCTTCATCTATTGTAGAAAGGCCCTCTATGAGAAAAGCGGGGTTGAAAGCCAGTTGTAGTTTTTCTTCCCCATAACTTACTTCGAAATCTTCACTCGAGCTGCCCACTTCTCTTATGTTCATAGAAACCGTAATTTTTCCCTTATCTATATCGAACTTGATAGGAATATTGTCTTGAGATATTGAAGAAATTCTCCTTATTACTTCGAGAGTCGTGCTTTTGTTAATAATTATGCTGTGTTTAAAACTAGAGGGTATGAGTTTTTCATATTCAGGAAATTTTCCGGTAAGCAGCCTAGAAATAATTGTGGTGTTTAATACACCCTCTGCAAACAGAAGAAAGCTTATCTGGTTTTCTTCTATATTAATCTCTATTTCTCCTGAAGCAGTGTCGTTTTTTAGTATTGTGTCAAGAACTTTTGTTGGTACAACTACTTTTATTGGATTGTTATCGTATTTTATTTTGTCCTCAATGACAGCAAGCCTATAGCTGTCTGTTGCGACTAATTTTATTAAATCTTTTCCCAAGTCTAAAAGTATCCCTGTTAAAATTACCCTGCTTTCGTCTGTTGAACTGGATTTCTGAACCTTTGAGATTAAATATTTCAGGTTTTCAACATTTATTTTAAAGGAATTATGTTTTTTTATGGTTGGGAGTTGCGGATATTCTTCAAGCGAAAAAGTGTTTAATTTAAAATTTGCGTTCTGGCAAACAATTTTTAGCTCATTTGATTCGCTCAGTAGTTCGAGCTCGATTTTTGATTCGTTAAAACTTTTTAAAACATTGATTAATATTTTTGAAGGAACAACCACCCTTCCCTTCTCTATAACTTTCACCCCAATACTGGTTTTAATGCTTGTTTCAAGATCTGTTCCATAAATACTAAGAGAAGATTTTTCGGCTTCGAGCATTATGCCGTTGAGCACAAAATTTGTTATTTTTGGAGACATTGCTCTACTTGTAAATAAAAGCTTGTTCAGCAGCTCGTCTCGCGTGGTTTGAATTTTCATTTTGGCCTCTCTTTAAAGATGAAATAATTATTAACAACTATTCTATTATATAAGAGTATATATTTAAATAGGTAGTAATAATAATAGGGGTTGTTAATAATGTTAACAAATATTAAAACAGGGCAGTAGGGGTATAAAAACACCAAAAAGTTCTGTGGATAAAAATGTTAAAAGCTGTTAACAACCAGGCATTTAATAAACAAACAAAAAGAAAAAAATAGTTATTAACATAAACGAACCGGTTGTTAGAAAGTTATTAATGGGCCACAGGACGGTTCTTAACAACGAGAGCAACTTAAAAACCGGACTTTATTCTGTTTGTTATTTCGTGAACTTGTTTATATACGTCTTTGTCTTTTGAGATAAGTTCGTTGATTTTTGTTCTTGCATAGAGAACTGTTGTGTGATCCCTGTTTCCAAAAGATTTTCCAATTGTGGGAAGAGAGTCGCTGGTAAGTTCCCTACATAAAAACATTGCAACCTGCCTGGCGTGTGCAATCAACTGGCTTCTTTTACTGCTAATTAATGTGTTTATGGGGATAGAAAAATATTTTGACACTTCTTTTATTATTTTTTGAGTACTTATTTTATAGTCCTTGTCCTCCGGCAAAATATCTTTTAAAACATTTTTTGCAGTACTTAAGTCAAGACCGGAGCCGGTTAACGCAGCATATGCAACCACCCTTGTCACCGCACCCTCCAACTCTCTTATGTTAGAAGATATTTTCTCTGCAATAAGATTAAGAGTAGCGTCAGGAACGGTCAACCTCTCTCTTTCGCAATACTTGTTTAATATTGCTATCCTTGTTTCTAAATCGGGCGGCTGTATGTCGGTAACAAGGCCCCATTCAAACCTGGACCTTAGGCGGTCCTCGAGCGCTGAAAGATCTTTGGGTGACCGGTCGCTCGAGAGAACAATCTGGCGGTTTGTACCATGAAGAGTGTTGAAAGTATGAAAAAATTCTTCCTGGCTAGCCTCCTTTTCTTCAAGAAAATGTATGTCGTCTACCAAAAGAACGTCATTATTTCTATAGCTTTCTTTAAAAGTAAATAATTTTTTAAATCTTATGGCATTAATAAAATCATTTAAAAATTTTTCTGCAGAAACATATTTTACAACAAGATTTGGAAAAAGTTTTAAAACATATTGGCCGATTGCATGCAAAAGGTGGGTTTTGCCTAACCCCACACCTCCATAAATAAAAAGCGGGTTATAAGACTTGCCAGGATTTTCACTTACGGCCTGAGCAGCGCTAGAAGCAAACCTGTTGCTGTTGCCCGATATAAAAGTATCAAAAGTATATTTTGTATTAAATGAAATTGAAGATGATTTTAAATTAACACCCAGCTGTGAAAGATCCATGTCATCATCAAAAGCAGTTGTTAATTTATTGGAAACACCGGCTTCTACTATTATTTTTACTTTTGTTGACGGGTTTATGACCTTCTGTGTCGTTTCAGCAATCAAACCCAAATACCGGGACTCCAGCCATTCTTTGGCAAAAGGACTGTTAACGGAAAGTGTAAGGCAGTTTTTACTTAACGAAATTGGTTTGATGGGTTCGAACCAGGTTTTAAAAGTTGGGGCATTAACACTACCCTTGATAGAATCGAGCACGTTTTGCCAGAGGCTGCTTACATCATTCATGTTATAATATTAGAAATTATTTAAATAATATTCAAGATATTTTTTGCCTTTGGCAGACAATCTTCTTTTTCCGGACTCTGCAAGGGTTAAAAGCTTTTCATTTTCTAAAAAAATTAATTCTCTATATGAAGTAGAAAGGCTAAAACCAAGCTCTTTTGCGATTTTTGCAGGACCGGTTTCCTCAAGTTCCAGCACCAGGGAAAGTATTTTTTTCTGCCTGATGGTAAGTTTAATGTTAGCAAAACCTTCACTAAGCTTGATTATGTTTTCTGGTTCTTTTTTTTCTATGAGGGGAGTTTCTGTGTCGGCAAAATCTTTTAGTGTCGAAAGTCTGTCAAAATCCGCCTTGTCGTTGGCGTCTCCTATTTTTAATGATACAACCGTACCCTTTTTGACATTATCGGTTATGTCTACTGAACCCCCTGAAAAAAAGATGGTCTCTTTAACGATTGGAAGTCCGGACCCTACTCCCCTGATGTATTTTTTCATAACTGAGGTTGCAGAAGTAAATCCAGGCAAGAACACCTTCTCTTTATCAGCAATGCCTGGACCCTGGTCAGAGATTATTATATGATTTCCATTGTTAAGTATTGTGATTATTATTTCTGTGAAATTTGCATGAATAAGATTTTCAACAACCTCTTTTATTATGGTATAAGGTATTTTTCCTCCCAGCTCATGTGAAATGGAATAAATTCTTTGAGGAGTTTCATCCAGAAATCTAGTGATGGAATCAAAACTTATTTCAACAATCCTTGGTATGCTGCGCAAATTGTCATAGACTGCAATTCTGCCTGAGATAGAATATATAACTTCTTGCTCTAGTGGCTGAGATAACTTCTCCGGGGTCAATTCTTCTGACATACTTTGATAATTGTTTATGTTTTATTTCGGTATATTTTTAATATATGTATAGTTTTTTAAAAATTGAAAGCAACCTGGATATAGAGATTATATTAAATATAAAATATTTAATCAAATATGCTTTTCAAAAGTTTTCCACACAATAAAGTTTTTAACAGCCGCAACCAACAAATTGCAATGCATAATAAGAAAAATATTTTCAGGCTTTGACAATACCTATAACGGCTTTTTTTAAGTTATTAACAGCTTTTTCCACAGCTGTTGAAAACTTTGTTGGCGCTCTTTAAAAACCTGGTGAAAACAATATAGACACTGCATTCAGGATTTTCATTAGGTTTTGCCATAGAACAAACGTTCGAATCTTAACTATAATAGAAGTATAATAAAAGTAAAATATATCCAGAAAAATATAATAAATAATTGATTAATTATATAAAAATTAATTATAAATAAAGAATTATTATGCTGACTCGAAATTTTTAATTACCTTTTACCTCTTATTAAAATCTAAAGGAAATAGATTTGTCGTGTAATATAAAAACCTACATCAAATATAGTAATCGTATCTGCTATATATATCCATAAGGTTTTTCGAATAAGGTTTTTCGAATACTTGCTATTAAAAACATAAAAATGTATAATCTTGAATTTAGTAAAAAGTTAAAAGAGGTTTTAGATAAAGGCAGGATAAGATGAAAAGAACGTTTCAGCCCAATGCAAGAAAAAGAGCAAAAACGCATGGCTTCAGGGAAAGAATGAGTACCAAAGGCGGAAGGAAAGTAATTGCAAACAGACGAAGAAAAGGCAGGAAAGTATTAACTGCTTGATAAACCGGCGTAAAAATATTATTTTTTCAAGGGAAGTAAGAGATCAAATTCGAAACTTTAAAAAAGAGTTCTGATTTTATTAAAATAAATAAAGAAGGCAAATTTATAGAGTGTGGCAATTTTAAACTAATAATTTTAAAAAGTAATCAGGATATAGATAGATTAAGGCTTGGGTATATAATCAGTAAAAAAATAGGAAAAGCCGTAGCAAGAAATAGAATTAAGAGATTAATAAAAGAAGTTTTTAGGAATTTAGAAAAGGAAAACATAGAAAGCTTTGATATATTATTTATTGCCAGGAAATCTATTTGTAATCTAAGCTACCTTGACTTAAAAAATCAAATTACGAACAGTGTTCAACCAATTTTGCATTAAAAATCTATAAAAAAATGGAACATAGGCAATAGCAGTGCTCATGTCGTGTTAATTTAATATGAAAAAATTTGTTATATTAATTTTAAGATTTTATAAAAAATTCATATCACCGGCATTGCCTGATAGCTGTAGATTTTATCCTACTTGTTCTGAGTATGCAGCAACAGCTGTTGGAAAATATGGCGTACTAAAAGGTAGTATTAAATCAATATACAGAATTATCAGATGCAATCCTTTCAACAAGGGTGGATATGATCCTGTGAAATAAAGTAATAATTATAAGAATTGTAATAGAAATACCGGGAGGTTTTTAAGCATTGAGTCAAATTATGAACCTGTTAAGGCCAATTCAAAGCGCAATAGAGTATGTGGTTATATTCCTTTATAATAACGTGGCTGCAAATTATGGGATAGTAATAATACTATTAACCATAATTGTACGGCTTGTCCTAACGCCCCTTACAATAAGCCAGACAAAATCAATGGCCAAAATGCAAAAACTTCAGCCTGCGATACAAGAACTGCAAAAAAAATACAAGGATGACAAGCAAAAACTGCAGCAGGAAACAATGGATTTTTATAAGCAAAACAATGTTAACCCTTTGGCTGGATGTCTGCCTCTTCTTTTACAATTGCCAGTGTTTTTTGCATTATTTCAAGCATTAAGAACCCCATCTGCAATTATCACAAATGTATTGGGACAGCCATTCATACCGGCATACATGTTTGGACATATTAAAAATATTTTAATGAATATCCCTAACCCGAAGTATGATTTTTTATGGCTTAATTTAAATATAAGGGATCCTTTTTTCATCCTGGCAATATTGATGGTAGCAACAATGTTTATTTCTACCAAGATGACCACAACGGACCCCAAGCAGAAAATGATTACTTACTTAATGCCAGTTGTTTTTGGTGTCATCTCATGGAATATGCCATCTGGAATCCTGGTTTATTGGGTAACTACAAACCTATGGTCAATAGGGCAACAATGGATTGTTAACAAGATTGTAAAAAAAGATAGCCCGAAGGACGCAGCAAAGAAAAAGGAAATAGGCGACAAGCAAATTCTTGAGTTGGAAAGCGGTGAAAAAGATGCCTATACGCAAAAGAAAAGAAAAAGAAGAAAGAAATAATAATTGTAAGATATGGGTAACATGAATTTGTTTAAGAGGTGATTTTATTGTCTGACAATGATGACATGAAAGATGCTGTAAACGCTTTTGTAATTTCTTTAGAAGAAGAACCAAAAAAGAGCAAAAAGGCAGAAACAGAAAAAATAGAAAAAGAAAATATTGAAGAAAACGAAAACAAAGAATTAAAAAATTTTACAGGTTTAGACAAAATAGTAACAATTCTAAAAAAAATACTTGGATTTATTTGCACAGACGAAGATATTGATATTGAAATAGATACTGCAAATTTAATTATATCAATATACGGAAAAGACCTTGATGTAGCGATCGGTAAGAATGGAAGCAATATAGAAGCATTAGAATATATCATAAACTTAATAGGTAAAAGAAAAAAACTAATCGACAGGCGAATAATCATAGACATAAAAGATTACAGGAAAAAAAATATCGAGACTCTTGAAAAAATAGCCCTTCAGATGGCAAGTAAAGCAGTAAAGGAAGGCAGGATAATAGCCCTAAGGCCCATGCAATCATATGAAAGAAAAGTAATACACAATTTGCTGGAAACTTTTAAGGATGTTAAAACAAGGAGCAGGGACAAAGAACCGAATAGAAGAATTGTAATTTATCCCACCAACAGTAACCAGTAAAAGCATTCAGTGAAACAAATTTTCATAAATTAATCACAATATTGTAAAATTTTATTAATTGTAAAAAATACTGCAAGAGTCTTATTTAAAAAACTGCCCAAAATACTTAATTAAAAACCAAAAAAAAATAAAACAGCTTACACAGTAACTGATAAAAACAAGCAGGCTAAGTATAAAAATTTGCAGATATAATATAATATAAAAATACAATTTTTTATTGTTTAAAAGGAAGAACAAAATGAAAAAAAGTGTCAGAGACACAATAGTTGCAATAGGAACAAAACCGGGAGAGGCAGCAATAGGAATTATCAGGCTTAGCGGGAACAAGTCAATAAAATTGACTGAAAAAATATTCAGGCAAAAAAATAGTAAAAAAATTTCACAAATGAAAACATTCTCGATGGCATATGGTTATATTGTGGATAAAAAGGAAGAAACTGTTGACGAAGTAATTATTACTTTGATGAAAAAACCCGGATCATACACAAAAGAAGATATTGTTGAAATAAATTGTCACGGCGGTATAGCAGCAGCTGATAAAATTTTGGAGCTATGTATAAAAAATGGTGCGAGAATAGCAGAACCCGGTGAATTTACAAAAAGAGCCTTTTTGAATGGCAGGATAGATCTGTCTCAAGCAGAAGCAGTTATAGAGTTAATAAGGTCAAAGACAGAACAAAGTTTGAAAGTGGCAGCAAATAACATAAAAGGAATTGTAAAAGATAGAATTGAAGAGTTAAGGAAAAGAATATTAGATGTGATGATAGAATTAGAAGCATCAATTGATTTTATAGAGGAAGACTTGGAAATAACGCCATATGAAGTGCTTGGAAAAAACGTAATAGAGATTAAAAAGAGCATAGATGTGCTAATTAAGGATGAAAAAAGGGGAGAGATTATTAAAAATGGAATAAAAGTTGCAATAGTGGGCAAACCAAATGTAGGTAAGTCTAGCCTATTAAATGTGCTGGCAAGAAAAGAAAGGGCCATAGTAACGCATATACCCGGAACGACAAGGGATGCTGTCGAAGAAATATTATACATGGAGGGGATTCCTTTAATAATTGTAGATACTGCCGGCATAAGAAAATCGAAAAATATTATCGAGAAAATTGGAGTAAAAAAGAGTTTCGAATATATTTCAAAATCGGAACTGGTAATACTTGTGATGGATGGAAATACGCAAATTGACAGCAATGATTGTGAAATAGTAGAAGAACTACAAGGGAAAAATATTATAATTTGCTTGAATAAAATAGATTTAAAACAAGTAACAAGTAAAAAAGAAATAAATAAAAAATTTAAAATTAGCAATATTATTGAAATATCTGCAAAAAAAAATATTGGGATAGATAAGCTGGAAAAGAAAATAAAAACATTAGTACTGGGAGAAGAAGAATTTAATATAGAAAGTAAAATAATTGTAAATAATAGACAAAAAAATATTTTATTGGAGGCAAACAGGACGCTGAACCATGTAATAAAAGCAATGAAACTGAAAATGTCAGAGGAGTTCCCTTCTTCGGATTTAAAGATAGCTTATGATTTATTAGGAGAGATTACGGGGCAGACAACAACTAATGAGATTTTGGATGGAATTTTTGGTAAATTTTGTATAGGAAAATAAAGTTTAAATGCCAAAAATAAACATAATTCGGGAAAATGGCGAAATGTTTCACGTGAAACATACGTATTTATTTAATAAAAAAATTCAAAGGACAAAAAAGATAAAAAATGGAAAGATTGCCATCCAATGAATACGGAGTAATAGTAATTGGGGCGGGACATGCCGGGTGCGAAGCCGCACTTGCATCTGCAAGGAATGGAACGAAAACACTAATCATTACAATTAGCATGGATAGTATTGCGCTACTGCCATGCAATAGTGCGGTAGGCGGACCGGGCAGAGGGCAGCTTGTTAGAGAAATAGATGCACTCGGTGGTGAAATAGGAAAAAATGTTGACAAAAGCTACATTCATAGCAGAATGCTTAATATTTCAAAAGGTCCCGCACTAAGGACAACAAGGGCAATAGTAGATAAAAAACGATATTTTTTGTACATGAAGCAAGTGCTGGAAAATCAAGAAAACCTTGACTTAAAGCAAGGGCTAACAGCTAAAATCGAAAAATTTGGTAAGAAATATAAATTAATTACGACTGACGAAAGCTTTTATGTAGGTAAATGCATCGTGGTAGCTACAGGAACTTTCTTAAGAGGGAAAATATTTTGGGGAAAATATGAAAGAGAAGCAGGAAGACAAGGTGAAATAAACTCCATTAAGCTGCCGGGATATCTTGAAAATAGGGGATATAAATTCGGCAGGCTAAGGACCGAGACACCTCCACGAGTAGATAAAAAAACTGTTGATTTTAATAAAACAAGAGTTCAAAAATACGATGAATTGCCGGAAATGTTCTCGTTTGATAATGTTTATGATGGCAGAGAACAATTAAATAACCACATTACGTATATTGAGAAAGAATGCATCGATTATATAGTTAAGAATTTAGAAAGGTCATCAATATATGAGATGTCATTAAAATCTGAAAGTCCGAAATATTGTCCGTCCATTGAAGACAAGGTCAGCAGATTTGGCAGTAGTAAAAGACATCAAATTTTTATTCAACCTGAGGGAAAAGAAACAAGCGAGATGTATCTTCACGGTCTTTTTACTACATTTTCAGAAGATATCCAGGAAGGAATCATTAAAAGGATCAAGGGACTTGAAAAAGCAGAAATTACAAGGCCCGGCTATGGCGTAGAATATGATTACTTAATTCCGGGTCAATTAAATATTAATCTGGAGAGCAAAAAGCATAAGAATATCTTTTTTGCAGGGCAAATCAATGGAACCAATGGTTACGAAGAGGCTGCTGCGCAAGGGATTATCGCAGGAATTAATGCCTCCTTGAGTTCATGGGACAAAGAAAATATCTTTTTAAGCAGAGAAGATGGCTATATTGGTATATTGCTTGACGATGTAATAGTAAAGGGAGTGACTGAACCTTACAGGATGTTAACATCCAGGGATGAATTTAGATTATATCACAGGCATGATAATGCCGACATAAGGATGTTTAAAATACTTAAAAAAATAGGTCATGGAAAAAAGGCAAATATAATCAGTAAAAAATATGAAAAAATAGATGAGGCCTGTTCTAATATAAAGAAGAGCAAGTATTTTAATTGTAAAAAAATGATTGAAGACATTAAACAGGATAGGTTAAGCAAAGATAATATTAGTATATTAAAAAATACATTTAATTTAGATGATAAAGAATTAAATAGTTTAATAATTAATATTAAGTATGAAATATATTTAAAAAGAGAAATTGATAAAATAAAAAATTTTCAGACCCTAACAAACCTTTTAATTCCAAAATATATTAATTATCAACAAATTAAAAATGTATCTAAAGAAGCTCTGTTAAGTCTTGAGAGATACCAGCCGGGCACCATTGGCCAGGCTTCTAGGCTGGCAGGAGTTGGGCCCTTGGATGTATTTATGTTACTGGCATATATTAATAATGTTTCACGTGAAACATTAAAAAATAAATAGTTTTTTTAATAAAATAATCAATTTATTTTATTTATTTAAATAAAAATGAATTATGAAGATGTAGCAAAAATTAAATACGATGTCATTGTTGTTGGTGCCGGTCATGCAGGCTGTGAAGCGGCACTTGCTTGTGCAAGGCTTGGATTTAAAACATTGATACTGACTATTAATCTAGACAAAGTGGCCCTCATGCCTTGCAATCCGGCAATCGGGGGAGTAGGCAAGACCAATTTAGTGCTGGAGCTTGATGCAATGGGTGGTCAAATGGCAAAAACTGCAGATAAAACACTAATACAATTAAGAGTTCTTAATAGAAGCAAGGGTCCCGCAGTTCAAGCATTACGTGCGCAAATTGACAAAAAAGAATATGAAACTGAGATGAAAAGAGTAATGGAAAATACCGTAAATTTGACTCTCAGGCAAGGTATCGTTAATAAAATAATATTTGATAAAGGCATAATTGCAGGTGTAAGCCTGGAAAGTGGCATTGTTTTTAATGGGAAGGCGGTCATTATAACAACGGGCACATTTTTAAGGGGAAGGATAATAATTGGGAACAAAGATTACGAGGCTGGAAGGATGGGGGAATATCCGGCCATGAATTTAACATATAACCTAAAGGAACTTGGTTTTATTATGGATAGATTCCAGACAGCAACTCCACCAAGAGTTGATAAAAGAACAATTGATTTTTTAAAAATGTCTATTCAGCCGGGAGAAAATATTTCAGTGAGTTTTTCATTTTGGAATTCTAAAAAAGTTTACGACAATATCCCAAGTTATTTAACATATACAAATGAAAAAACTCATAATATTATTCGAGAGAATATTGATAAATCCCCAATAAGGTCTGGCATGGTTAAAACACATGGACCTCGACATTGCCCTTCAATTGATAGAAAAGTTATCAATTTTGAAAAAAAGAAACGACACCCGGTATTTGTTGAACCTGAGGGTAAACATACAAACGAAATGTACTTGCAGGGTTTGACAACAAGTATGCCAACGGATATCCAGCAGCTGATAGTGAATTCTGTTGCAGGTCTTGAAGACGCAAAAATAATTAGGCCGGGATATGCAGTGGAGTATGATTTTTTATTGCCAAACCAATTAAATCACACACTCGAGTCTAAATTATTAGAAAATCTTTATTTTGCAGGACAGATCAACGGGACATCCGGATATGAAGAGGCTGCGTCACAAGGTTTTGTCGCCGGTGTAAATTCTGCATTAAAATTGGCAGGACAGCCTCCACTAATATTAAAACGAAGCAATAGTTATATAGGGGTACTGATAGATGATTTAATAACAAAAGAGCTTTATGAACCTTACAGGATGTATACGTCCCGCTCAGAATATAGATTGCTTTTGAGGCCTGACAATGCAGACACCAGGCTGGCAAAAATTGGTTTTGATATAGGTTTGATAAAAATTGTCGATTATAAAAAAGTTATTAACAAACAACAAAAAATAGAATCACTTATTGAAATGTTAAGTGAATATACTATTAATCCTGATGAACCTAACAACGAATTTTTAAAAACGATAGGGACCCCGACAATTGACACCTCCACAAGTATTTATAAACTGTTAAAAAGACCAGAAGTAAAAATCGATAAAATCTTTAAATATTTCTTTGAAAACAAAATTTCGAGCAATATAGGAATATATGGCGATAATTATGATAAAACAATTCTTGAGCAAACAGAGACACATATTAAATATAAAGGATATATTGAAAGAGAGTTGCTTGGGATCAAAAGAATGGGAAAGCTAGAGGAATTTGAGATAAGAAAAAACATAGACTATTTTAAAATTAAAGGCCTAACATTTGAAGCCCGGGAAAAGTTATCTAAATATCTCCCAGAAACATTGGGGCAAGCCTCAAGGATAGCGGGTGTTTCCCCGGCCGATATTTCGATCCTAATGATATTTTTAAAATAAGGTTTTAACTTTTATGAATGATAAAAAAATACTGATAACATCTTTAAATAAAATTAACTTGAATTTTACTGAAGAAGATATTGATAAAGTAGAAGAATATATCGATTTTTTAATAGGACATAACAAACAATTCAACCTCGTTGGCACAAAGCTTAGGCGGGATATACTTATCAGGCATGCCGTCGACAGCTTATCAATATTTAAGTATTCCAATTATTTTTTTCCACCGTGTGCCGGGGAGAATTTCAAAGTACTGGACATCGGTACAGGAGCAGGCTTGCCTGGAATTTTGATTTCTATATTTTTGAAAGACCGGCATGTTTATTTGATGGATAAAAAATCTAAAGTGATTAACTTCTTAAGAGAAGTGGTCCGTAAACTTAATTTGAAAAATATATTTATAATTGAAGGAAATGCAGAATTTCTTGGACATGACGACAAGTACAGAGAAAATTTTGATATTGTGTTATCCAGAGCAGTTGGAAAGTTTAATATAGTATGCGAACTGATGTTGCCTTTCTGTAAAATTGGCGGCAAGACAGTTTTTTATAAAAGTAAAAAACTGCATGAAGAAATTGAAGAATACAAAAACATAATTCCAATTTTAGGCGGTAAGATAGATAAAATACTTGAGGTAAAGGTCCCAAACCTGGATGAGTACAGAACCTTTTTATCAATTCTAAAAGAGACAAATACTTTATATAAATATCCAAGAAAATATGCTAAAATATTGAAAATGCCATTAGCAGAATAAGCTCACGGAGGCCAGCGGCAATATGTATTATGGCACATATAAGTTATTGAGCATTTATGTATATACATAAATATAGACATTTTAAATAGCAATGTTTATCAATCTTATTTTAAATATTAATGTGGTTAAAAAAATTTTTTAAATTTATAAAAATGCAGGAAAATAAAGAAAATAATTATCCGGATGCTGATTTCATATCTAAAAATAAAGGGGCCTTAACTGCAAGCATGGTTTTAAATAATGAATTAAATCCAAATCAAAAACCAATAACTGAAGATGTTAATAAAGATAATGATATGCAGGGTAAAAAATATATTGGCAGGGTAATTGCAATTGCCAACCAGAAAGGCGGTGTTGGCAAAAGCACAACAGCAGTAAACATGTCGAGCTACCTTGGAGCTCTTGGTTATAAAACATTATTAATAGACCTGGATCCACAAAGTAATTCAACAAGCGGGCTGGGAATCACTCGCCGGCAGGCTGATAAAAATATTTATGATATCCTTATTTCAAACGAGGAACCTCGAAACGCAATATTAAAAACACAGTTTAATAATTTGTACATCATACCCTCGTCAATACAGCTTGCAGGCGCTGAGATAGAGCTTGTTTCAACTTTAAAAAGGGAATATAAGCTGCAGCATACAATAGAAAAAATAAAGCATGAGTTTGACTTTATAATTATAGATTGTCCACCAGCATTAGGACTTCTAACAATAAATGCTCTTACGGGTGCAGCAGAAGTATTAATACCAATACAGTGCGAATACTACGCCCTGGAAGGACTTGGACAATTGATAAACACTATAAACCTGGTAAGGGAAAATTTAAATGAAAAATTGATAATTGCCGGAGTTGTGATGACCATGTATGATCAGAGGACAAAACTTTCAGAACAAGTAATTGATGAGGTCAGGACCCATTTTCCTGATAAGGTTTACAATACAATAATTCCTAGAAATATCAGGCTTAGTGAAGCGCCAAGCTACGGCAAGCCAATTTTGGAATATGATCCTGCGTGTAAAGGAGCAATCGCTTATAAAAATTTGACAAAGGAAGTGATAGGAGATGGCAAATAGAGGGTTAGGCAGGGGATTAAGCGCGCTTATACCTGGGATGGACTCTAAAAGCATTGAAGACAGGCTTCAAAACAGAATAGTTGAATTGCCGCTTGTGAAAGTGACACCGAACAAAAATCAACCCCGCCAGAACTTTAAAGAGCAGACATTAAACGAGCTTGCAGAATCAATAAGGGAGTTCGGAATTATCCAGCCCATTATAGTAAGAAGTCTTGACGGAGGAGGGTTGTATGAGATTATTTCTGGGGAAAGAAGGTATAAGGCAGCAAAAATATTGGGACTGGCTACGGTACCTTGTATAATAAACCAGAATGTTGACGACATTGCTTCCCTTGAAATGGCTTTGATTGAAAATATCCAGAGAGACGACCTTACTCCGATAGAACTCTCCCATACTTTTAAGCAATTAATCGATGAATTTAGGCTTACTCATGAGGAGCTTTCAAAAAGAATCGGTAAAAGCAGGGCAGCCATCACTAACTCTTTAAGATTATTGCTGCTTCCACTGGAAGTACAAAAGATGGTTGATACAGGCAGCTTAAGTGCCGGCCATGCGAGAACTCTTTTAAGCCTTGAAAATAAGGAAGAGCAGATCAAGCTTGCTAACCAGGTTGTAGAACAAGATTTAAGTGTCAGGCAAGTTGAAGGAGTGGTTAGAAGTAAGGTCAAAGCAAAATCTTCTGAGACAAAATCGAAAAAAAAGCTACCGGAATTTGAAAAATTACCTGAAGTAACTCAATTAGTTTCAGATTATCTTCAGGCGCCGGTAAATATAAAAGTAGGGAAGAGGGAAGGTAAAATACAAATTTTATTCGGCTCTGTCAAGGATTTTGAAAGGATTGTTAACAGGATTGTCGGAAAATAATGTAAAAAGGCCTGAGTGGTTAAAAAAGACTGTTAGTTTAAATAATTCAAATATAAACCAGGTCAAAGACTTACTTGCAAACTTAAAACTCAATACTGTTTGCCAGAGCGCAAAATGTCCCAATATCTTCGAATGTTTTAGTAAAAAAACCGTAACCTTTATGCTAATGGGTAATATTTGTACCAGAAATTGTGCGTTTTGTGGCGTGAGATCAGGAAAACCCCAAAAACTTGACGGATTTGAACCAAAAAATATTGCAAAAGCAGTAAAAGAAATGGGGCTCGCCTACATTGTTCTGACTTCCGTCACGAGAGATGACCTGGAGGACGGCGGAGCAAAACATTTTGCAAAAACGGTAAGGGAAATAAAGATTACGGACCCAAACTTAAAAGTCGAGTGTTTAATCCCCGATTTCAAAGGAAGCAAGGAGAATTTAAAAATTTTACTTGATGTAAAACCAGATGTATTAAATCATAATCTGGAAACCATTAAGCGAAATTATAAAACTATTAGGGAGCATGCAAGCTATAACAGGTCTCTTGATATTTTAAAAAATTCAAAAGATTTAAATCCTGAAGTATTAACAAAATCAGGCTTTATGCTAGGGCTGGGTGAAGAAATAGAAGAAATATTAGAGCTATTACACGACCTTGAAAGCGCCAATTGTGATATTGTTACGATAGGCCAGTATCTCCAACCCTCAAAGGAAAATTACCCTGTCCAAAAATACTACTCTGGTGAAGAATTCGAAAAAATAAAAAATCTGGCAAGCAGTTTCAATTTCAAATCTGTGGCAGCCGGCATATTTGTAAGATCTTCATATGAGGCAGCCTCAATTATAAATGAAATAAGCAACTTATAAGCAGGGAAAATGTACTTGCAATAGGAGACGGGGAAAACGATATTGTTAAAATAATTTATAAATACAATTTATATGTTTGACAATATAAAAAAGAAAATTAAAGATTACACGCAGACAGTTAAAACATACAATAAAATTGCAAATATTGCGCAGATAACAAGAAGATATGTTGCAATTAATGGTTTTGATGGAGTAATAACTATAATTGGTGTGCTTATTGGAAATTTTGTAATAGGCGCAGTGGACTATAAGCATGTGATTATAGCAGGCTCAGCGGTATGTATTTCACTTTCGGTTTCGGGTGTTTGGAGTGCGTATAACAGCGAAAGCGCAGAAAGAACCAAGGAAATACAGGAACTGGAAAAATCAACCTTGCATGTTTTGAATGGCACAGTAATTTCCCGTGCCCAGTCTTTTGCTTCAATAATTCTTGCTGCAGTAAATGGGCTTTCTTCAGGGGTTACAGCATTTATACCTTTAATTCCATTTTTTTTTGGCTCTCATATTCCTATAAGTACATGCTATTACACAGGAGCTTCTCTCGCTTTTTTAATACTGATTGGATTCGGAATATTTTTAGGTAAAATTTCAAACCGTAATTTACTAATAAGCATAATAAAGATGGTCCTTGCAGGGCTATTTTGCGTGGGTCTGGGCTTCCTGTTGGAATTTATATAATAAATTTAAAAAAACCTGCAATCTAATTTCGTTTAATAAAATTAACATTGCAGGCTTTTTTACCAAAATGTAATTTCTGCGTATTCTATAGAATGGGAAGATAACTATTAACTTCATAATCTGTGACAAACGTCCTATATCTATTCCATTCAATTTTTTTGTTTTCAATAAATTTATAAAATATGTGATCTCCAAGGGTTTCTCTTACCAGTTTGCTACCCTCCAGGATTTTAACTGCTTCGTATAGATTGTCAGGTAATGTATCAATTCCGGCTTCGGTTCTTTTTGCTTCATCCCACTCGTAAATATTTTCTTCGATTGGGTCCGGAAGTTTATATTTATTTTTCATGCCTTCAAGCCCTGCGGCAAGCATAACACTGAAAGCAAGGTAAGGATTACATGCAGGATCGGGAGATCTCAATTCCACTCTTGTTGCGTTTTCTTTCCCAGGTTTGTACATCGGCACCCTTATCATTGTCGACCTGTTTCTTCTTGCCCAGGATATATAAACAGGAGCTTCGTAACCAGGGACAAGTCTTTTATAGGAATTAACCCATTGATTTGTTATTGCCGTTATCTCTTTTGAGTGCTTTAGGAGTCCGGCTATAAACCATTTAGCTTCGTTTGATAAACCATAATTATCCCCGGGATCAAAAAATAAATTTTTATCACCTTTAAAAAGTGACTGATGAGTATGCATACCGCTTCCGTTTTCTCCAAAAATAGGTTTTGGCATAAATGTTGCGTAAACCCCATGTTTTGTTGCCACTTCTTTTACTACAAACCTGTAGGTCATAGCGCTGTCAGCCATAGTTAATGCATCGGTATACCTTAAGTCAATTTCATGCTGTGATGGTGCGACTTCATGGTGAGCGTACTCAACACCTATGCCCATTGCTTCAAGATATAAAATAGTATCTCTTCTTAAATCACTTGCAACATCCATGGTATTTAAATCAAAATATCCACCCCTATCCAGTGCTTCCGGGCTTCCCTTATCAGATTTAAAATAGAAATATTCAAGTTCGGGACCTACGTAATATGTATACCCCAGGTCACTTGCTTTCTTTAAGGCTCTTTTAAGGGCCCACCGTGGATCTCCTTCAAAATGTACCCCATCCGGCTCCAGGATATCGCAGAACATTCGCGCTATCCCATTTTCGCTGGGCCCCCATGGGATAATTTGAAAAGTATTTGGATCGGGCATTGCAATTACATCACTTTCCTCAATCCTTGAAAATCCCTCAATTGACGAACCATCAAATCCCATACCCTCTGACAGTGCCCCTTCAAGCTCGTCTATTGTTATGGTAAAACTTTTAAGTATGCCTTGAACATCTGTAAACCAGAATCTAACAAACCTTACCTTGTTATCATGGGCTTTTTTTAAAACAAATTCCTTCATTTCATCGTTTTTAGCCATAATATGAGCCTTTCTTCTACATTTTTATCCAAAAATATTTTTACTGGAGTAATTTATAACATATATTCTTTACAAATATGTTAATTCTATGTTAAATCTTTGTAAACTTTTTAGCCAGCGTATACTTTTGGTTCTTTTCTTTTTATCCTGCTGGAGAAAACATATAACCGACATTTCTAACTGTTTTTAGCATAAGATTATAAGGATCGTCCAATTTTGAGCGAAGTCTTCTCATGTGTACATCAACTGTTCTGCTTCCACCATAGAAATCGTATCCCCATACCACCGAAAGTAGTTTATTTCGTGAAAATACCTTATTTTGATTTTCAAGCAGTATTTTTAAAAGCTCATATTCTTTAAAAGTCAATTCAACAGAAAGTCCATTTACTGTTAATTCATATTTATCGAGATTTAGTACCAGCCGTTCTACAACAAGACTGTTTTTTGGAGGTAAAAATTTTTTAGACACAAGAGCCAGTCGTACCCTTAAAAATAATTCTTCTTCCAGTCGATCCGAAAACAATAAATCATCAAATTTGACCATAAAATTTAAAAAACTTTCAGCTTGATTTGCATCTAGTAGTAAAAGCATTGTCTTCTCCTGCTTGCCAATTTTTTTTAAAAATTCCGCATAGTAAGGATCCTTTTCAATATCCCGGTTGCAGATATCAAGAATTATTAGCCCGATATTTTCAAGACTTGAATCAAGTCTGTCAAATATCTGCAAAACTTCCAGGACAAATTCCGAACCCTTAAGGATTTTGGAAATAATGTTGATATTTTCTTTATTTTGCGAAAGCAGGAGTATTTTCATATTAAAAAAATATTTTAAAAAAATTACATGATACGCTGTAATTTTATTTTAAATTTTTACATCATTATGAAATTATTATAGGATTATAATTAAAATCTGGCTATCACAAAATATATTTTAAGACATAGCGGCAAAGGTTGCCCGGGAATCTTGAATAACTGATGATTATTGATATGGCCGGCTATGATATAGCCTTTTTGCTGAAATACAGTATTAACCCGGAAAAAATTAAAAGAGCTATAAAAAAGTACAGGGGAAACCATATCACATTTAACAGTAGAAATTTGCAAGTGTTCTGGAAAACGAAAAATATTGCAAGTATTGCTATTGATGATAAGAATGACACAAGGCCAGCTTTTGTAACATCCTGAAACTGTTTTTCATCATACCATTCAGTCACTCTTTCCCGGATCTTAATTACCAGCCAGTATATTACTATTGCAGCATAAGGGATAACCAGCACTACGCATACAGTAACTATACCTTTTTTTATTGCCCAAAGAGGTGAAAAAATTGAAAGGGATGCCAGGATAGCAAGTCCAAGTGCAGCAGTAAATAAACCGATATACTGCGCATCGATGAATATTGCCTCATCCTTTAACGGCACTTCAGTATCAGGTCTGTTGGTGTGCTTTTTTACCCTATTATTTAATATGATAAAAATTATAACCAGGCAATAAAAGAGCAGGTGAAGAAACTGGCTGCAATATAAGACAGCAAACTCCGATTCTATACCGGGCAGTCCTGCACTATATTCTTTAACAATGTCGCCAATCAAGGTAAAGTCACCAAAGACCATCAGCAGGGAGATAATCGAGATAAAAAACATAAAGGACAAAAAAATACTTTCCCTGACAACAGCTTTTAGCTTCAGGATTATCGTCAAAATTGCAGAGAGGTGGAAAAGAATAATAAGTATTATAGATATCCCGGCATATATTTCTGTTTTGCTGATAAGCATATTTAGCGGCCCAAGGTTGATTGTCTTTATGTCGATCCTGATATATAAGATAAAATTATAAATAAGGGCGAGAATTGATATAATGGAAAAACTTAAAGTGATTTTTTCACTTAGGACCAATAGCTTTTTCATGATGAAAAACCCTTCATTCTCATTTATTATTAATTACTTGTTCTTTTCTCAATACTATGTAAATTAAAATCATTTTACCGTTCAAATCATTCTCCCTGGGGGCACATGCTGATAAATGCAACATTTTCTATTCATATAAATAGCAAATTTCTACTCTTCATATAAATTAAAAATTTCTTCAACTGTTTTATTGAAATACTTTGCTATTTTTAAAGCAAGCGAAACAGAGGGGTTGAATTTTCCTGTCTCAACGGAATGTATGGTGAGGCGGGTAACCCCCAGTGCGTTTGCCAGTTCCTGCTGGGAAATCTCATTATGCTCAAACCTGCATTTTCTTAAATTATTCCCCAGTTTTATTTTTTTATTTGTACTTGACATTATGGTTCTAAATGTATACTATTATATACTATATTTATATAATAATATACAATAATAATTGTTTCAGTCAATAAAAGCAAATTTTTATAAGTTAATTTTATGATCTAATTTTTATAAGCAAATTTTTCTAGTTATGGTTATTATTTTTATCTACGATGGAGGGGAAATGGATATTACAATAAAAAATTTTAATATAGGACTTGCAACAATTATCGCCTGTTATCTGGCTTTTATATTTTATATTCTTACGCTTTTCTTAAGCATCGAAATCATTGGGAAAGACAATATGGTTTATACCTATATTCTTGTCGGGTTCCTTGTAGCATTTGTCCTTGCAGCCGGTATTTTATTTTTAGTCAGCCTGATACTGAATATAAGACAGACCAAAGCGGCCCACAAGATCTCCAGAGGATTAATACTCACTCTTATAAGTATTCCACCGATCGCATTATGCTACCTGGCATTTGCAGTAAAAGCATTGACTGAATGAAGACCACAAAATATATATATGCGTGTTTATCGGAATTTGATTGAAGAATCCATCAATGTCGATGGATGCAAGTTAAAAATGTCTTAATTCTCCTTAAAATGTTTTAATTATCATTTGTTCATAATTAAAATAAGAAATTT
>CAZFFH010000006.1:0-32414 GCA_964518375.1 uncultured Actinomycetota bacterium | reverse complement strand
TGATATAGACGCTGCAACCGAAGTCATGAACTTTAAATAATCTTTTATTTAGAACCCATTTTTTTATATGACATATAAATGATTTTTAATTTTTTTATTTATTATTTTTTAGATCCAATTACAGTAATTAAATAATGATAATTTTTTGGGATTTTTAATTTCTTTTGCCAGACATCTTATAATCATTTCCTTTACATGGGAATCGCTAATTTTTTTATGAACCTGTGCCATATTTAAAACATCTCTTTTTGTATCTAAATTATAGCTATCTAACCTTCGATTTATATTCATAATTCCCGATTAAAACAAACAATTTTAGCCTTTTTTTGGTCACTACAACCTTTAAAGTTTAAGGTGTATTTTTTTTAGAGGATCCTTTATCTCAAGCAGATTATATATTTTACGGTGTATTTCCTCCGGAGCCGATGAAACCCTGATATGATGAATGCCGCCATCTTTATCAGTCATAATAACTGTAGTTCTCATATGTGTATGGCGTCATATGAAAGTGCCTCCCACGCGTCATTTCCTACAATCTCAGGCCCCAGGGTTCTACAAGAAGTGGTTGCCACTTTTTCCAGGTCTATGGTTAGCAGTTTACCCTTTATTTGTTCTTTTTTGGCTCTTACTTTGTAAAACTGGTAGTTTCTCATAGCAGAAGCTGCTGCAGCAGCAATTTTTCATCCTCCAGTAAGCTTTCCTGACCGGATAGCTTTTCCTCAAGAGCAAAGGCAAGCCTTCTCCAGTCTGATTTGGAAATATCAAGTCTTCCAAGATTCATTACTATTCTCTGTCTGGGTCCGGTTTGGCTTCTGTAGGGCTCAACCAGCCGATGCTTTATATAGACTGCAGCTGTCTTTTTATTTATAGTTTTATACTCCCTGATAAACATAAAACTGTTTTATTATTAAACAAACTTAGTGTCAATATATATTTTATATATATTATTAATTAGGTCACTACATTTAGATTTGGATAGTATAATCGTGCTCAAGTTGTACTCATTTGTGAATAAAATAGGCTAAATTCATTTCATTTTTTAAATTACATCAATGTTTTAACTTTTTAATGATAAATCAAAAGAATCAAAAGAACTTCTTGACAATGGTAACATGCGATATATAATAAAATATGATATTATAAACATTAGTTATTAATAACAAATTATTACTTAAATCTTGTTTTGATATGATTTTATCCTAAAAGTATTTTTTATGTATAATAAATATTTTTCTAAAGTTAAAATCGTTAAAAAGTTGAAGCAACCTTTATTTTATTTATTTTCGTATGAGAGGTGTAATGAATAAATCATTAGTATCTATAAAAAAACTCAGAAGCATAGATAATATAGTAGAAGTCAGAGAAGCAATTTGGGAAGCTGTTGATTTAATAGGTGGTTTAGAGGAAGCATTTAGAAGATCTGATAGAGTTCTTATTAAACCAAACTTATTGATGCCTATGAATTACCGGGATGGTGGAGTCACAAATCCTATAGTAGTTGAGGCAGTAATTGACATATTACAGGATTTTGGAATTAAGAAAATAATTATAGGTGAAGGAGCTGTAGTTGGAGAAAAAACTCTAAAATGTTTTGAGGCAACAGGTTTGGATAAAATTGCTGAGAGGAAAAATGTTTTAATTGTTGATTTAAAAAAAGACAAGTTTGTTCCCATGAGTATAACAAATGGAAAGGTATTTAGAATCTTAAAAATTCCAGAAATTGTGGCTAATGCAGATGCTGTTATAAATATACCTGTATTAAAAACGCATGATATATTTCCAGTATCTCTGGGTCTTAAAAACATGAAAGGAGTAATTCATGAAAATGATAAGCAAAGGTTCCATTCTCTTGATTTAGCCCAATGTATTGTAGATTTAAATAAGCTTGTCCTACCAAGACTAACGATAATAGATGGTACTATTGGAATGGAAGGCTTGGGACCTGTATATGGAACACCTGCAAATATGGGTATCATTATAGCATCGAATGATACAGTTGCAGCAGATACTATTGGTTCAATGGTAATGGGAATAAATCCTTTTGATACCAAATATATTAAACTTGCAGCTGAGCAAGAACTTGGCAATGCTTATATTTCTAAAATAGAAGTATTGGGAAATTCTATAAAAGAAGTCCAGAAGAAATTTAAAAGAATCAAGCTGGAAGACATATTAAAATCGAGAGAATTTAGGGATTTTGGAATCAAGATAGTTGAGAAAGGTGCCTGTAGTGGATGCAAAGCTCTTATAACTTCTCTTATTACTGATGCAGTAAAAAGTGAAAAATTAGAAAAATTAAAAAATAGAGTTTTTATAATTGGACCTGAAAATAAAGCTAAAGAGTTATATCACTTAACAGGAAAAGCTGTATTTTTAGGAAATTGTACAAGAAAAATAAGAACAGACAGTGGTATTTATATAGCAGGCTGTCCACCTCATATTCTGAATGTAAAAAAAGCCCTGGGGTATACTTTAAAGGATTTCAATAATTTCACATTCATGAAAACACATTTGGAAAAATTTGGTTTTAGGGAAAGTTAAATGTTTGAATTTAAAATTACTTTATATATCAATTATAGGACTTAAAAAACATGAATGACTGGCTTAACAACCAAATAACACAGGTGGCGATACTATATTACGATAAAGACATCTCACAGAAAGAAATAGGCGAGATTATGAGACTTTCAAAAATGACCATATCTCGAATGCTGCAAAAAGCAAAAGAGATGAAGCTTGTAAGTACCAAAATAATACTGCCATTTGCGATAAACCGTGATATCGCTTCATCACTGGAAAATGTTTATAAACTTGACAAAGCTTATGTTATTAAAGTCAAGTCAGAAAACCAGATTCCTAAAGAATTAGGAAAAGCATGGTCTTTTTATATGGGTGTAATGGATTTAAACAGTAAAGTCATTGGTGTAGGCATTGGAAATACGCTAGGTTCAATGGTCGATTGCCTGACTCCAATGAACACAAAAAATACTCATGTAATACAGCTTATGGGTGGTATGGAAGATATGACTAATTTCAATCCCTTTACAATAGTTCAGGAGATAAGCAAGAAATTAAATGCAAAAGGAACTTTTCTTACATCTTATGCACTTGCAGAAAACAAAGAAATTAGAGACTCGATCATTTCTTCCAGCCAGATAGGAAGCGAGCTTAAAAAAGCAGATATGGCCATATTTGGTATAGGAGCAATAGAAAGAAGTACTGTAGTCGGATTAAACCTTGTAAACATGGAAATCATAAAACAGGTAAAACATAAAGGTGCCGTCGGAGACGTACTTGGACATTGCTTTGACGTAGAAGGCAATTTTATTGATTCAAAACTTGAAGACAGGATTGTAAGTATAAGTATAAAGCATTTAAGAAAGTTTAAGCAGCTTATAGCAATAGCGGGAGGTGATTATAAAAAGGATGTGATAAAAGGCGCACTTTTTTCAGGCATAATCAATACTATAGTAATCGATGAAAATACGGCAAGACTTATCTTATGATACTTGATGATTTAATTAACCAGGTTTAAATAATTAATTTTTATTGAAAAAGAAGCTGGAATGGTCAAAAAACAGCTTGACGAGATCGGGCTTGTAGCTGAGTTTGTAGTAAGAAAATTTGATTATAATTTCCAGAAAAAATGTGTTGAGAAAAGAGACTACGAAGAACTTGAACTTTATGTTCTGGAACTTTTAATGAAATCATAATCATATTTATCAGATCAAGGTTTGTATCGTTTAAGTTTAATTTTTTTAATAAATTTAATAATAAGAGGTTTCAATGGAAATAAAAGAAATAAATAATAATATCATGGGCAAAACAGGTTCAGGAAATTCAATCTACTGGATGATCACGTCTGAAATGGGCGCAAAAAATTTCGAATTAAGATATATAGAAATCCCTGTTGGAGGGAAAAGCAGTTATGGTAGTCATGTACACGAACATGAAGTCTTTACGGTTATAGGTGAGGGCAAAATAAAGGGTAAGGGCTATGAAAGATACTTAAAGCCAAATATGGCAGTATTCGTCCCTGGAGACGAAGAGCATCAATGGGTAAATACAGGTACAGAGCCTTTTGGCTTTATCTGTGTAGTACCCAAGGGTGCAGAAGCTGAATCCAAGCCACAAATAGGCAGATTAGAATATAAAAATATAGACAAACCGGGTGGATGTCAAAAAATACATAAATAAAATATATTAATATATTGGAGAAGGTAAAAATGTCCGAGAACAATGAACTAAAATCTAGCAATAATGGTACTGTTAAGCAACCCGTTAATGTTTTTAAGAAGTCTCTCAGCGTAAAAGCATTTCAGGGTGAGGAGGGTGATTTTTTTGAAAAAATCGGTTCAATTTGGTGCAGGTAACATCGGCAGGGGGTTCATGGGACAGCTTTTTTGGGAAGCAGGTTTCAAAACTGTTTTTATAGAAGCAAGAAAGGATATTGCAGAGCTTTTAAAAGAAAAAAAGAAGTATCCGCTTAAATTGCTTGATGCTTATAAAAAAAGGCAAGTAGATATGATCATAGATAATATTGATTGTTTACATTCTAACGATACAGATAAAATAGCTTCAGAAATAACTTTCTCTAATGTAATATGCACAGCAGTAGGAATAAAAATACTTGAGCCGATTTCACGGGTCATTGCAGAAGGTTTGAAAAAAAGGATAAAGGAAAATCCTGTTCCGGTTGATATTTATCTTTGTGAAAATACTCTTGAAGCCCCTACAATTTTAAAAGATTATGTTTACAGATACCTTAACCAGCCTGTCAGACAATGGGCAGATAAAACTATTGGTTTTGTAGGCACGATCGTTGCCAGGATGGTCCCACCTTCAAGCTCACAATTTGGTATTAAAGATCCGCTGTTTGTGGTCGCAGACGCATATCACAAATTGCCTTATGACGGGTCAGCGATAAAATCAGAGGCGCTTGAAATTGAGGGTATGCATACTGTAAATAATTTCAATGCTGAGTTTGAAAGAAAACTTTATACATATAATCTCGGACATGCTGCATTAGGATATCTTGGTTTTTTAAAGGGTTATACATTTGTTCACGAACCGTTCGCAGACCCTTTTATAGAGTCTATTTTTAATGGCGCTCTTGATGAGACCAGTGAAGCTCTTTCAAAAAAATACCCTGAAGATATAAACATGAAGCAGCAAAAGGAGATAAGAATAGATGTAATCACAAGGTTTGGAAATCCAATGCTCCAGGATACTGTCCTGAGAGTAGCACGAGACCCGATAAGAAAACTCGGATCAGATGACAGAATAATAGGCAGCATAAACCTTTGCCTTGACTATGGAATATTTCCCGAAAACATATTAAAGATATGTGCAGCAGCCTATAATTTTGACAATTCTTCAGACAGTATTGCAATAAACTTACAGAAAATGATTGCTGACTCTGGAATAGAGAAAGTGATAAAAGATATTTCAAAAATAGATCCTGATAGCAAAACAGGTAAAAAAGTAATCGAGTATTTTTATGAATTTAAAAATTTAAGAAAGGAAAAATAATGAAGGCAGCAGTATATTATGGCCCTGGAGATATTAGGGTCGAGGAAAAACCAATGCCGCTAATTGGTGATGACGATATACTGATCAAGGTGGAAGCTAGCGCAATATGTGGTACTGATTTGAGGATATATAAAAGTGGGCACCATGCCGTGCATCCTCCTCAGATCATTGGACACGAAAGTGCAGGTACTGTAGCAAAAACCGGAAAAAATGTGGAAGAATTCAAGGTGGGAGACAGGGTCGCAATAGATCCTATAGTTTCATGCGGATGGTGTTACTATTGCAGGCGTGGAATAACCAATCTTTGCTCTACATTTAAAAAGACTATTGAGTCTTTCGGATATTATTATCCAGGAGGTTTTGCAGAATATATGGCTATTCCCGGTAAAGCAATATTGAGAGGAAATTTAATACCTATTCCCGAGAGCATGTCATTTGAAGAGGCTGCTATTGCAGAACCTATGGCATGCGCACTAAACGGTCTGCTGCTTGCTAGAGTGGGGGCTGGCGATACCGTACTGGTCATTGGCGCAGGACCTGTAGGTATGATGCACGCCGGTCTTTCCAGGATACTTGGTGCGACAAAAGTAGTTCTTTCAGAATTAAGCCATAGCAGGCTGGAAATGGCAAAGAAGGCTGATATTGCAGACTATTATATAAATCCTGAAGAAGCAGACCTTAAAGAATTTCTTATGAAAATAACTGATAGTATCGGACCGGATGTAATTATGATAGCTGCACCTTCCAAGTCTTCGCAGGAGGAGTCGGTTCAGCTTGTTGCAAACCAGGGAAGGATCTGCTTTTTTGGCGGACTTCCAAAAAATGATTACATAGCCTGCCTTGATAGCAATCTTATTCATTACAAGGAGATATTCGTTCATGGCTCTTCCGGAGCCACTACAGAGCAGATTAGAATTTGTATCGAATTTATGGGCGGAAAAAGAATAGACGGTAAAAAATTCATTACCGGGACATGCAGTCTGGATGAAATACCAGAATATATGCAGGAGATAGCAGATGGAAATCACCTGAAGGTGGTAGTAAAGCCTTAAAATTTAAATGTCAAAGCCTATTAGATTAAAAAGAAAATTAAAGCGTCTAGCAAGAATCAAATAAATATTTCTACTATATGGGCATTTATTATTTAAGGATATCTAAGATTATAAAGCCCTTTATAAAAGATTTTAAACTGATTGGAAAAACATGTATTTTATTGGTGTAGATCTGGGTACCAATGGAATAAAAGCCGGTATCATAGATGAAGCAGGAAGAATTATTGGCAGCAGTTACTGGGAAACAAAGCTAATTTCCAGAAAGCCCGGTTTAATGGAACAGGATCCCCAGGATTTTGTTGCGGGCACTATTGGCATAATAAAAGAAATCCTTGAAAAAACAGAAATAAATCCGGTCCTTGTTACAGCAATATCTATAGATGGGCAAATGGGTGGAATAATAGGCATCGATGCTTATTATGGATCTATAACCGGTTACGACATGGGCCTTGATGTCAGATCAGAGAAATATAATGCTTATTTGCATGATAATTATAAGAAATTTTTAAGGACAAAAACCTGTGGTTCACCAAGAAACCTCCCGAAAATACTATGGTGGAAAAAAGAATACCCTTCTGTATATAAAAAGGTAAAGAAGTTTGTAACTTTAAATAGTTTTGTTGCAGGTAACCTTGCCGGTTTAAAAAGCGACGATGCTTTTATCGATTATACTTTACTATCTTTTTTCGGTCTTGAAGATATAAAAAAGCTGGAGTGGTCAAAAGAATTCTGTAAAATCCTTGATATAGATTCAGGGAAACTTCCTATGGTCGTAGAGCCATGGAAAATAATCGGAAGGTTTACAAAAGCTGCTGCAGAAGGTAGCGGTTTAAATGAAGGAACTTTGATAATAGCAGGAGCCGGGGATCAACCCGCAGGGCTTCTGGGAGCAGGTCTTGTAAAACCGGGGACTTTATTTGAAGTATCAGGTAGTTCGACATTACAATTTATTGCTGTTGACAGAATCGTACCGGATAATAAAAATGGTTCAGTCATGTATATCCCCTCAGTGATTGCTGATACATTTTATGCTTTTAATTATATCAACGGTGGTGGGATATGCCTTAGATGGTTCAGGGATAATTTCCTAAAAGAGTGTTTTGAAAAAGGTGGAATAGAAAAAGGTAACATTTTACAGGCAATAGAAAAAAATCTTGATAAAATACCTGCCGGTTCTGAGGGGCTTATCTTTATCCCTTATTTTGGCGGCAGACAGTGCCCGTATGACAATAAAATCAGGGGTTCGTGGATAGGTTTAAATTGGGGCCATAAGCTTGAACATCTATATAAGTCTATTCTCGAGTCTATTGGTTATGACGCCAGGGCAGGAATTGATAATATAAAAAGATTGTTTCCAAATTATTCTTTTTCAGAGATAGCCATCAGTGGTGGCGGTGCAAAAAGTGATGTTTGGAATCAGATAAAGGCAGACATCACAGGTCTGGTATATTTAAAGTCGGAAAGTTTTGAATCCAATATAAGGGGCAGTGGCATATTGGCCGGTTTTGGTTCAGGCGTAATCGGTGATATGGCCAAGGTTGCTTCAAATATAGATATAGTCGACAGAAGCAAAATATTTAAACCAGATATTAGTAACAGGAACGTATATGACAGTTATTTTAATATTTATAGAGACATATTCAAAAATACTCTTAATAAAACTTTTAATATGATATTTGAGAAAACATCTCAAGATTTCTAAAAGGAGAATTGTATGGCAAAAGAAATAAAAAATATAAGCAAAAATGACTGTACGGTATTATTACAGCAAATGATGGAAATAAGAGCTTTTGAAAATAGGGTATCCGAGCTTTTACAGAAGGATATAATTAAAGGCGCATCACATCTTTATGCAGGACAGGAAGCAGTAGCAGTGGGTGCAATGTACTGTATAACAGGAAAAGATTATATTACCTCTACTCATAGAGGACATGGGCATTGTCACGCGCATGGCGATAGTTTAGCAAAGACTGCTACGGAAAAACAGGACCATTTAAACAAAATGATGGCAGAGCTTTGCGGTCGAGTAACCGGGTATTGCAAAGGCAAGGGTGGTTCCATGCATATTGCTGATGTTGCCAAAGGCAATCTTGGTGCTACAGGAATAGTCGGAGGGCATGTACCTGTCGCAACAGGAGCAGGATTATCAATTAAACTTAAAAACGAAGATAAAGTGGTGCTTTGTTTTTTTGGCGATGGTGCTTCAAATACCGGATCTTTTTATGAATCTATAAATATGGCCTCTATATATAATTTGCCTATTGTGTTTATATGCGAAAACAATTTATATGGCATGAGTGTTCCATATAAAAAGGCTTCCAGGCTGTCAGCATTTGAAAAGGCAAAAGCTTTTGGTATAGAGACTACCAGCATTGAAGGAATGGACATCCTATCAGTTATAGAAAATATAAATCAGGCAGTCAAGGATTGCAGAGATGGCAAAGGCCCTGTTTTTATTGAAGCATTGACTTACAGGTATTTTGGCCACTCTATTAATGACCCGAAGATTTACAGGACAAAAGAGGAAGAGAAGCTATGGAGAGATAGGGATCCAATACTCAAGTTCAAATCATACCTTGTTAAAGGAGATATCATCAGTGAAGATGACTTTGAATTGCTACAGAAAGAAGTAAATAAAAAAATAGATCTTGCCACGGATTTTGCTTTAAACAAAAGTCCTTATCCTGAAAAAGAGGAATTATTTTCAGATGTTTATACGGATCTTAACCTGGATATTTCAGATATTCAAAAAGAAAAAGAACTTTGTTCAAGGGTAAAGGACAAGGAGATTATAAGGGAAATCTTTTACTGGGAAGCATTAAATGAAGCTATTAACGAGGAAATGGAAAAAGATAAGAATGTTTTCTGCATAGGTGAAGACGTGGGGGTTTATGGTGGTGCTTACAGGGTTACTAAAGGATTATATGAAAAATTTCCGGATAGGATTATAGACACGCCCATATCAGAGGCAGCTATTGCGGGGGCGTGCATAGGTGCTTCTATGACAGGGAGCAGGCCCATAGGTGAGATCATGTATATTGATTTTTCAACACTTGCAATGGACCAGCTTGTAAACCATGCAGCAAAAAATAGATATATGTTTGGTGGTAAAACTTCGGTCCCAATGGTCATGAGAAGCGAAGGCGGAACAGGGAGAAGTATAGCTGCTCACCACTCTCAATCGCTTGAATCTATGTTTTTGCACTATCCCGGGATATTTGTCGTTATGCCTGCTACACCTTATGATGCAAAAGGACTTTTAAAAACAGCTATAAGAGATAATAATCCCATAATGTTTATTGAGCATAAAATGCTTTATTCTACAAAAGGTGTGGTCCCGCAGGAGGAATACTATATACCACTGGGGGTAGCAGATATTAAAAGAGAAGGTAAAGATCTGACTATAATAACTTATTCAAGGATGGTTCTCTATTGTCTTGAGGCTTCAAGAATATTAAAAGAAGAGGGAATAGACACTGAAGTAATAGATATGAGATCCTTAAAACCATTGGACACGGAAACGATATATAATTCTGTTAAAAAAACCGGAAAAGCTGTTATAGTCTCTGAGGCTTATAAGACCTTGAATTTTGCCAGCGAGATAGCGATGCTGATAAACGAAAATGTCTTTGACTGGCTTGATGCACCTGTTTTTAGAATAACATCTGAAGATGTCCCTGTACCCATGAGTTCTGCACTTGAAAAGGAATGCGTACCATCTGTAGATAAGATCATTAATAGGATAAAAAAAGAATTATTAATATAATTTGTATTGTTAAAAAATAGGCAAATTTTATAATTATTTTAAGGATATATGCTATATTAAGTCCAATGCATATAAATGGAAAAATTTGATGGATTTCTTGTATTATAAATTGGATTATTTCCCAGAAATTAATTACGGAATTACAAAAGGAGGATTAAAATGAAATTTGAGGAAAAATATAGTTATGGGGGCTGGCCGGGTTGCATAAGATTGTCAAATGAGGAAGTTGAACTTATTATTACTACTGATATCGGACCAAGAATAATTAGATTTGGTAAAATTGGTGGACAGAACATGTTCAGAGAGTTTAAAGACCAACTTGGGAAAAAAGGTGGAGAAGAGTACCGGTTGTATGGTGGTACTAGATTCTGGCATGGCCCCGAGGCCAATCCCAGGTGTTATTTTCCAGACAATAACCCTCTTAATTATTCCTGGGACGGTAAAACCCTATCTCTTTTGCAGGAAAAAGAATCTACAACAGGAATACAGAAAGAAGTAATGATAAAATTTGCAAGTGAAAATGGTTCTGTGAAAATATCATACAGGATTCATAACAGGACACTGTGGGACATCAAGCTTGCACCCTGGATTTTGAGTATAATGAATCTTGGGGGCAGGGGTATAATTCCGCACGAGCCTTTTCAAACATGGGAGGAGAGATTGGCACCTGTAAGACCGCTGGTCTTGTGGGGTTATACAACGATGGATGATCCCAGATGGATCTGGGGAAGAAAATATATTCAACTAAGGCAGGATCACAAGTCTACCACCAGGCAGAAACTTGGTATACTTAATACCCTTGGCTGGGCCGCATATATTCTAAATGACCAGATTTTTATTAAACGTTATAATTACGAACCTGAAGCTGAATATACAGATTTTGGTGTTAATACTGAAATTTATACAGACGCAGATATATTTGAGGTTGAAACTCTCGGACCTTTGGCTAAAATAGAACCAGGCAAATACATGGATTATAAAGAAAACTGGTATCTTTTTGATGCCGTTCTTGAAGAAGAAGAGCAATCCATAGATGATAATTTGATTAGTTTGGTAGAAAAAACAAAAATACCATAAATCAGGATTTGTTTAAGTTGCTTTTAGGTTTTGTTCATTTTTCAGTGACTATCTTTGTCACCCCTAATGTTTTGATTTGTTATATTCTATTACTGCTGAGGTTTGATCTAAATGAGAGTTAAGAAATCTCCAAGCATAAAAGATGTTGCAAGGTTAGCAGGGATATCGGCAGGTTGTGTTTCAAAATATCTTTGCAAGAAGCCTTATGTCAGTAAAAATACCAGAAAGAAAATCGAACAATCAATTTTACAGCTTAACTATAAGCCAAATCTTGTAGCAAGAAGCCTGGTTTCTAAAAAAACAAACAAAATTGGTCTGATAGTGTTTGATATAAAAAATCCTTACCAGACAGAAATCTTAAGTGGCATAGAAGAATATATATACCAAAAAAATCTTAATTACAGAACATTGTTTGTAGATATGAGTATTGGTGAGGAAACCGGCGATAAATATATTGATTCTTTATTGGAAGACAGAGTAGATGGTATTCTAAGTACCTCAGATAAATTAAGCAGGGTGTGTCTTAGTTACCTTCAGGATATTAACATACCTATTATTTTTATTGGAAGGTATCCCGACCATTCTGATATGGATATCAATTTTGTAACAGTCGATAACTACATGGGTGCTTATTTATTAATTAGATATCTGATGGATCAGGGACATAGGAATATAGGATATATTTCAGGCCCGCTTGACACTCTTGTTACTCAAAACAGGTTAAAAGGTTATAAAGCTGCATTAAGTGATAGCGGTATTGACATAAGGGAAGAAAATATAATCATAGAAAAAGAGTTCAATCCCGAAAGTGGAAAAGAAGGAGCAAAAAAACTTTTTTTACTCAAAAATAAACCTTCTGCAATTTTCTGTTCAAACGATTTTGCAGCCTACGGTGTCATAGATTTTTGTTACAAGAAGAACTTGAAAATTCCTGAGGACGTTTCTATTGCAGGCTTTGATGACATCGGGTTCAGTTCAATGGATTTTGTAAATTTAACTACGGTGAGACAGCCAATTAAGGAAATGGTTGCAATAGCTACAGGAGAACTTATAAAAAAAATTGAGGGCAAAGATATAAACATTACAATTAATAAGGTATTGACCCCTGAAATAATAATAAGGGAATCAACTGCACCTGGCAAAAAAAGCATATGTTGATATTCCTAAAATCTTTAAGAATTAATATGAAATTATTGGCATACTAAGATTATAAGGTACACTAAAAAATATAATGAAGAATAAAAGATTTCATCTAAAATATAATGAAATATCATGAAAAATATTGACATATGAAAAGATATTTATTATGATATTAAATAGTTTAACGTTATACTATTGAATGTAAAAATGATTTTATAATTTGATTCATTTTCTGCTATGGAAATATTAAGGTCTCTGTTATTCATACCATCTGTAAGTATTAAAATGCTTGATAAGATAAATATGCTCAAGCCTGATGGTTTTATTCTTGATCTTGAAGACAGCATACCGGCAAACCAGAAAGAGCATGCAAGACAAAACATTTCAAGAAGTCTAAAAAACCTTACTATAAGTAAAAAAATATTCGTAAGGACCAATGATTTGGATTCACAATTATATAAAAATGATATAAAAGAGACAATTTGTGAAAAAGTAGCTGGCTTTGTGATCCCGAAATTTGAAAATATTTTAAAATTGAAAGAAGTAATAAATTTTGTTGAATCTGAAGAGAATAAAGCTGGGATAAATGCAGGAAGCATAAAAATAATTCTGATGATCGAAAGCGCCAGGGGTATAATCGAACTTAATAAATTCGAACAACTAAAAGAAAATACCAGCAGAATCATGGCATTAACAATTGGATGGGAGGATTTTTCAAGGGATATCATGGTTTTTTCCGAAATCTCAGAAGCAATGCTAGATTATATAAGATTTCAGATTCTATTATTTTCAAAAGCATATGATTGCCTGGCAATAGATACTATTTACAAGGAATTTAAAGACAGCGTTGGCCTGGAAAAACAGGTTTCAAAAATAGCTCACATGGGCTTCAACGGAAAGCTTGCTATACACCCTTCACAGATAGAAATAATAAATTGCGGATTTTTACCGTCAAAGGTTGAGTTTGAGAAAATGAACCGGCTGCTTGAAAACAGGCAAAGAATTGAAAAAGAGGGTGCTGTTAGTATTAATGGGGTGATGTACGACCCTCCGCATCTTAAATTGGCCCTTAAAATAAAAGAATATATTGATAATATAAATATGAAAATTATTTAGAATTGAAATAAGAATATAAACGATTTGAAAGTTTTATTATGGAAACAGTATCAGGAATGATCAAAAAAGCCCTTGTCGCGCTTAGCATATGGGAAAAAACAGGTCAGAAAAAGATAGATACGGTTATAAGGGAAATAGCAAGAACTGTTTATGATAATGCTGAAGAACTTGCAAGAATTACAGTAGATGAGACCGGTCTTGGCAATTATGAAGATAATCTGATTCAGGATAGGCGAAAATCAGAAATCATATGGTACGGCCTTAAAGGTAAAAAGTCTACAGGTATTATAAATATTGATAAGGATCTTAATATAGTAGAGATTGCAAAACCAGTTGGTGTAGTCGGGGTAATATTGCCGGTGACGATTCCCGTTACAAACTTTATGGCAAACTCAATGTTTGCTTTAAAATGTGGAAATTCTGTAATACATGCCCCACATCCCGGGGCAAAAAAAACAGTAGCAAGGACTTCTGAGCTTGTCCAGAACGCAATTGCAAAATATGATGTTCCTCTGAATCTGATTCAGGTCATAAAAGAACCAACAAAGGAATCTACACAGGAGTTGATGCGTGCAGCACATGTTATCGTTGCAACCGGTGGAATGGGTATGGTAAAAGCAGCATATTCCAGCGGAAAACCTGCTTATGGTGTTGGACCAGGCAATGTTCAGGCAATAATTGATAGGGATGTAGACATTGATGATGCTACAAAAAAGATAATAGCAGGCAGGTCATTTAATCATGGAATACCCTGTGCATCTGAACAGTCTGTTATAGTCCCTGAAGAAATGTATAACGATATAGTTGCAGCTTTTATTAAAAATGGAGCTGCATATATAGATAAAGATGAAGATATCATAAGGGTAAGTGATGCACTTTTTGATGGTGAAATACTCAGAAAAGAGCTAATTGGAAAATCAGCATACGAAGTCACTGTAAATGCCCAGATAGCAGTTCCGGAAAAAATAAGGATCCTGCTAATTAGGGGCGATCTGGAGAAACAACCTGAAAAACTAAGGGTGGAAAAGTTATCTCCTGTCGTAATGATTTACAAATATGGTGATTTTTCTGAAGCAATTGAGATTGCAAAGTCAAATTTGGAAATGGATGGCAAGGGACATTCGGCAGTGATCCATTCCAACGACAGGGAACACATTGGACAGCTTGCGAATGCTCTTTATGTATCAAGGATCATCGTGAACCAGACTTGTAATTTTACTGCCGGTGGAGGTTTTTCAATAGGTTTTGCCCCCACAACGACCCTTGGCTGTGGGACATGGGAAAATAATATGCTTTCTGAAAACCTGACTTACAGGCACCTGATGAATGTGACAAGGATTGGTTATCCAATAACAGATAAAGCTCCTTCAAAGGAAGAGATCTGGGCAATTGACTAGGGAGCTTGTAGATATTTTTTATTGGTGATTTGTTTTGATTTAATCAAGTCATCATTATTAAAAACAGGAACAGTAAAATTTAAAGAAAGGAGATTAAAATGAGTGGTCTTTTAAAAACAAATATAGAGGATTTATTTTTTGAAGATTCTCCCGTTGGCAGAATGAAAAAAGAGATCTGGGAATCAAGTGATAAAGATATTGATAAGATATTGCAGGATTATGGTATTCCTACATCTCCGGAATGGTTTAAGGAAGGAACTTATCTGCAATCCACCATAAGATATAAAATTCCTGAACAAAGAAAGAAAAATGATATTGTTTTTATTCCAGTCGGTTCTACAGAGCTTCACGGCCAACATACTGTAAGTTCAATGGACACACTTTTTGTTACACAGATTCTTGAGGGTGTCAGAAGGTTTACAGCAAAAAGGGGTACTCCGATAAATATCGCATTTCCACCCCTGATATATGGTACTCACCCTTACCATCATGTAGGTCTTCCTGGGACTGTTGTAATACAAGAAGACAATACAAAAGCTTTATTGCATGATGTTATGCTGGGCTTATGGAATGATGGTTTCAGAAAACAGGTGATAATAAACAACCATGGGCAGCTCTGGATGCTTGAATCAACTATCCAGGATTTTGTTAAAAAATATCAGATACCTGGAATTTTCAGGGTTCTGGACTGGCATAGATCTGTAAGGGAATTTTTCAGAACTAAGGAAAAAGGAGGGCAATTTGATACTCCTTTCACGCATGCGGATGAGGCTGAAACATCAATAGGTCTACTTCTTTTTCCACAACTGATAGACATGAAATATGCCTGTGATACTGAGCCGGAATTTTATATTCCGGGTGGTCACATGGATACTCCAACTGATGAATATCGCAGACCTTCAAAATGGTCTGAGTGTGAAGGTCATGTAGGCCTTGAAGTCATGACAACTCCCGAAGGTGTTGTCGGATATGCAACAAAAGCCTCTGCAGAGAAGGCAAAAAGGCCAATAGCTGCCATACTAAAATACCTGACTCTTTTGAATGATGAGATTATTGAAGCATTGCCGCCAGGCAAGGTACCTCCTGTTGAAAAGACAACACTTAGAACAGAAAAAGAAATGGAACCATATTTAAGGGAGCCGTTAAGTGATGGCTGGAGGTCTGTATACGGGTTACCTAGGATAGGTTTCTGATTACAGGTAAAAATATAAGTACATATTAAAATTTTTAGATTATTTTACAGTATTGACAGTTGATTTTTAACATAATATGTTAAATATGAAGTCATGGTAAACATAGAGGGTAGATTAAGAAAAATTGCAGATGAAATAAGGCTGGAGACATTCAAAGTAATTGCTGAAGCAGGTGGTGGGCATTTTGGCGGAAGCTTGTCAATAGTCGAGATACTTACAGTCCTTTATTTCTTAAAAATGAAGGTTGACCCTTCAAGACCGGGGGATGAATCCAGAGATATGTTTGTGCTTTCAAAAGGTCATGGCGGTCCTGCCCTTTACACGACTCTGGCTAAAAGAGGTTTTTTTTCGTATAACGAACTGTATGATGGTCTGGATAAACCTTTGTCCAGATTCCCCAAGCATGTTGACAGAAACATGCTGGAATCAATTGAACTGTCCACGGGTCCTCTTGGCCAGGGGCTTTCAATGGCTTGTGGTATTGCTATTTCATTAAAACAGCAGAAAAAAGTAAATATGGTCTATGTCGTGCTGAGCGATGGTGAATTAGATAGCGGTCAGGTTTGGGAAGCAGCAATGTCTGCAGCAAAATATAAGCTCGATAATATTATTGCAATAGTAGACAGAAATAATTCGCAGATCGATGGGCCCGTAGAAGAGGTAATGCCAACGGACCCACTTGATAAAAAGTGGGAAGCATTTGGATGGGAAGTTTTTAAGGCAGACGGACATTCAATAGGATCCATTATTGCAGCAATAGATTCAGCAAAAATAAAAAATTCGCAGCCAAAGATAATAATAGCCAATACAGTAAAAGGATTTGGGGTTTCTTTTATGGAAAACAGTTCGGAGTGGCACAGTGGTAAGGTAGACGAAGAACAATATAAGCTTGGGCTAAAGGAACTTCAGAGAAGGCTTAATACTTGTTGAAATAATCCTGGTTTGGTTTATTACTAGAAACAGCACATGAGTATTTATTAATAACAGATGAGCGGTTTTAATCTAATACAAACAAAAGAAGCGTATGGGGAAACCCTTCTTGAACTTGGTACCTCTAATCCGGATATATTTGTTGTGGAAGCTGATCTTATGAAGGCATCCGGTTCAAAACAGTTCATGTTAAAGTTTCCTGACAGACATATAAATGTCGGAGTCGCGGAGCAGAATCTTGTCAGTATTGCAGCAGGGTTGGCAGTAATGGGCAGGATACCTTTTGCTTGTACAATGTCAAATTTCCTTTCACAGAGGGCATGTGATCAGGTCTTTCTGGGGGCAGCATATAATGCTCTTAATGTAAAACTTGTCGGATGCTATTCCGGTTTATCACAGGGAAAAAATGGCGGGACTCATATTTCATTAATGGATTTTGCAATAATGAGGATTTTACCAAAAATGAAGGTAATCGCACCTTCAGATATAAGGGAATTGAAAGAAGTCCTGGTAACAGTTTCAAAGGATACCGGTCCCACATATATACACTTGCCCAGATCTCTTCCGGAAAATATTTTTGATTCATCCTATATTTTTAAGATTAATAATGCCTATGTTAGGGGTGACGGGGCTGACCTGACAATTATTTGCAATGGTCTGACAACTTTTATAGCATTTCGGGCACAGGAAGCATTAGAAAAAGAAAATATAAATGCCAGGGTATTGCATATTCCGACAATAAAACCTGCAGACCGGAAATTAATCATTAGATGTGCAATTGAAACAGGCGCCATACTGACAGTAGAGAATCACTCCACATGTGGTGGTTTAGGTGGTTTGATATCAGAAATTGTAACAGAAGAATTTCCTGTCCCGGTTTTCAGGATAGGTATAAATAATCAGTTCGGACTGACCGCAGACCTTGAATTTCAACTTCAATATTTTGGTATAAGTATTGAAAACATACAAGCTAAAGCCAGGGAGTTAATTAATTTTAAAAATAAAATAGGACAAAGAAGGAAGGAATTAAAATATTATGGCTAAAATGAAGGCTCTGAAACTTACAAGCAAATATGAACCAAAAAAGGATTATCATATGACAGAATATGAACTTACGACAAAAAAAATATGGGATTCAAACAGTGTCTGGAGATTCCCGGAATTAAATTTAGTAGAAGTTGATATTCCTGAAATCGGTCCGAAAGATATACTTATCAGTGTCAAATCCTGTGGGATATGCGGTTCTGATTTACATTTTGTAGAGTATGATGAAGAAGGTTACATGCTTTATCCGGGTCATGCAAGAATGGAAAAAATTATATTAGGCCATGAAATCTCAGGAATAGTTTATAAAATCGGCCCCGAAGTGTTTGATTTTATAGTTGGAGATTATGTGACTACAGAGGAAATGACATGGTGCGGTGAGTGTGTTGCTTGCAGAAATGGGTTTCCAAATCAGTGTGAGAGACTGGAGGAAGTAGGTGTAACATATGATGGTGGTTTTGCAGAATATCTTAGAGTACCGGCAAAGCTATGCTGGAATATTAATGGATTTAAAAATATTTATAAGGAAGAAGAATTAATATTTGACGTTGGTGCAACGATAGAACCGAATTCAGTGGCATATAATGCAATTTTTGAAAGAGGACAGGGAATCAGGCCCGGCCAGAGAGCGGTAGTTTTTGGTTGTGGACCAATTGGTCTTTTTGGTATTTCACAGTTAAAAGTAGCCGGTGCTTCAAAAGTTATGGTTTTTGAACCTGGTGAAGGCAGGAGAAAGCTTGCACTTGAAATGGGAGCTGACAAGGTATTTGATCCTATTTCAATAACTGAAAGCGGAGGAAGAGTAGAGGACATTATACTTGATGAGACTAATGGGCAGGGAGCAGACTTCTTTATGGAAAGTTCAGGTGCTACTGAGATGACAATGCCTGCAATGCTCAATTCTCTAAATGTCAATGGTAAAATTATTCTTGTGGCCTGGCCACCAAAGCCTGTACCAACAGACTTTAAGAAAATGTTTCCAAGGGCAGCCCAGATACACTGTTCCATGGGACATTCAGGAAATGGATCTTTTGAAAATGTGATAAGGTTGATTTCGGCAGGTATGCTGCATCCCGAAAAAATAATAACCTCCAGGTTTAAACTGATTGACGGACTTGAAGCAATGGAGCTTGCAAAGAAGAGAGAAGCAGCAAAAATCATTATAAAACCTTAAAAGTTTTCTTTTTGGTATTTAAGAAATAGATCGTGGGAGCGCAGAGGTAAAAAATGAAAATAGGTTTGTTTACTAACTGTTTTTTTAATGAAAGCTGGCCTGATATCTGCAGGAGTGCAAGTGAAGCCGGTTTTGAGTGCCTGGAAATTGGTGCAGGTGCACTGCATGGAACATATGTGTGTAACCCGGAAAAACTTTTAAAAGATAAGTTTGCGTTAAGAGATTTTATATCTGTTTTGGAAAAGCACAATTTACAGATAAGTTCATTTTCCTGTATGGGCAATTATCTTCATCCCAACAAAAAAATTTCAGATACTCACAGAAAAGACCTGGAAAATGTAGTAGAGCTTGCTGCAGCAACTGGGGTAAAAGTCTTAAACGGTTTTGCAGGTTGCCCCGGGGCCGCTGAAGACGCAAAATATCCTTGCTGGATCGGGCTGCCTTACCCGCCTGAATTCAGGGGCTACCTTAAATGGCAGTGGAGTGAAAGGATTATTCCATTTTGGAGAGAAATGGCAGAAAAATTAAAAAAATACAAAATAAAGTATGCTTTTGAAATGCATCCTGGTGATGCAGTTTTTAACACAAGCACACTGGTTAAATTAAGAGAAGAAGTGGATTATGACGGGTTGGGTTGCTGCTTTGATCCTGCACACCTATTCTGGCAGGGCATGGACCCAATAGAATGTGTAAAAATTCTTAATGGTCTTATTTTTAATGTTCACGCCCAAGATGCGGAACTGAATATGAAAGTAGTCAGCGTAGATGGGGTTCTTGATTCCAAGGATTATGGCAAGCTGGCTTCAAGAGCATGGAACTTGAGGCTTGTAGGTTATGGTCATAGTGAAGAATTCTGGAGAAAACTGGTTTCAGTTCTCAGGTTATGCGGGTATGACGGTTCATTGAGTGTTGAACATCAGGATGCCTTGATCGGAAAAAATGAAGGTTTTAAAAAAGCAATAGAGTTCATAAGAAAAGTTGCGTTTTTTGAAAAACCTGATGAAATAAGATATTAAGTATTCCTCACCAGGATATAAGTCACTATACTTGTACCGTTTTTGGATAAGGGGAAAAAACGAATTTTAAGTAATTTTTTTAAGTTGACATTGTAATAATAAAAGTTATAATATGCAACAGGTTACATAAAACAAAAAGCCACTAATTTATTGTCATTAATATTTAATAAATATATTTTTATTTGTAAAAAATATATTCTAAAAGTTAAAATCATTTAAATAAAAATAGGAGTTTTATTTGAGTTCAAATGAATATCTGCTTGAAATGATTGATATATCAAAATATTTTCCCGGCGTCCAAGCCCTTGATGGGGTTTCTTTCAAATTAGAAAAAGGCCAGGTTTTTGCAATAGTCGGTGAGAATGGGGCAGGGAAATCCACCTTAATAAAGATATTATCCGGCTCTTATACAAATGATCACGGAGAAATAAAAATCGAAGGCAAAAAAATCAATATACGAAATCCTTTCCATGCGATGCAGTTGGGTATCAACACTATATATCAGGAGACATCGCTGGTACCGGAAATATCTGTTGCCGAAAATATATTTTTAGGACGACAGCCTATTAAAGGCGGTAAGCTTCGCTGGAAACAAATGTTTGATGATTCACAAAAAATCCTTGACGACTTATCTATTAATTTAAACCCCAGATCTATTGTTATCGATCTTTCAACTGCTCAGCAACAACTCATAGAAATAGCGAAAGCTTTTTCCAGGGAAGCAAAAATAATAATAATGGACGAACCTACCTCTGCAATAGCCGAAGATGATACGGAAAACTTGTTCAATATTATCAGAGGAATCGTTAAAAAAGGAACCTCGGTTATATATATCTCTCACAGGCTTAAGGAAATCTTCCGGATTGCAGAAATGGTTACAATCCTGCGTGACGGTAAAACAGTGACAACAATAAAAGTCAGCGAGACAAGCGAAATGGATATAGTGAAATATATGGTAGGTAGAGATATAGGAGATATTTTCGGTGAAAAAACATACGAGGTTTCAGGAGAACTAATACTAGAAGCTAAAAACATTGCCAGAAGAGGTTTTTTCAAAAATATAAGCTTCAATTTAAAGAGGGGTGAAATTTTAGGCCTATCCGGACTGGTTGGTGCTGGAAGAAGTGAAATAGTCAGATCAATATTTGGTTTAGACAAGCTGGATAGTGGAGAAATCTTGGTGGAAGGCCAGAGAGTCAATATAAAAAATTCTACGGATGGAATAAATAAAGGGATTGCTTTTGTATCTGAGGATAGAAGAACAGAAAGCATTATTCAGGGATTTACAGTAAGAGAAAACGTTACGATCTTGTTATTAAAAGAAGTGATATCTAAAATTGGGCTAATAAGTACAAAAAAAGAGGCTAGGCTTGCTAAAAAATACATTGATGAGTTTTCAATTAAAACTCCCTCAATGGAGCAGTTAGTAATGAACTTAAGCGGCGGCAATCAGCAAAAAGTTGCTCTTGCTAAGTGCCTTTCAACCAGTCCAAAAATATTAATATTGGATGAACCCACAAAAGGTATCGATGTGGGTGCAAAAAAGGAAATCCATACCCTTGTAAAGGAACTGGCAAATAGCGGGATAGGAGTAATTATGGTTTCCTCTGAGCTACCTGAAATCATCGGGATGTGTCACAGAGTACTTGTAATAAGGGAAGGTAAATTAATTAAAGAATTTAGAAAAGAAGAGCTAAACGAAGAAGATCTTATGCAGGTGGCAGTTGGAAATATTCAAAGCGAGGTAAAAAATTTATGAGTGATGCTGATACAACAATAAAAAGCACAAGTGTTAAAAGAGGGTTCATAAAGTTTTTTTATAGTCAGGCCATGCTCTTTATACTGATAATACTGTTTGTAATTATGATTTTTGTTTCTGATAATTTTTTTACACTGAACAATATTTATAACCTTTTCAGGCATGTTGCCATACTGGGAGTAATGGCCTGCGGCATGACCTTAGTAATAATTGGCAAGGGAATAGACCTGTCCGCTGCAGCAATACTCGGTCTTTCAGCTGTTTCATTTGTAATGATTCAGCAGTACGGTTATGCTGTAAGTGTAGCAGTGGCAATAGCGGTTGGCGTTGTCTGCGGTTTTATAAACGGTTACTTTATCGGAAAAGTCAAAGCAAACTTCATTATTGTAACGCTGGCTACCGGGATCCTGTTTACGGCAACATCGTTAATTATTTCCGAAGGCAGAAATTTAACAGCTAGACCCCTGCTGGTTTTTTCTTATATCGGTTCTTCCAGCGTTTTTGGTTTTCCGGTCATAATAATATTTTTAATAATTATAATGATTATTACAGGTATTTTACTTCAGAAAACCATTGCCGGCAGGAGGCTTTATGCAGCTGGCTTAAATGATAAAGCTGCTCTGGTTTCCGGAATAAATACATCCAATATAATAATGGGCACTTACGTATTAAATGGTCTTATCTGCGGAATTGCTGCAGTGGTTATGACTTCACGAATTCCAAGAATCAGAGTCGGACAGACTGCACCCTACCTTTTTGATGTAATTACAATAGTTGTTCTTGGTGGAACTGCCCTTACAGGAGGCATGGGAGGCATTTACAAGACGGCAATAGGACTTGCAATCTTTGGAATTGTCAATAATAGCATGGCTATTCTATCCATTCCTTATGAATATCAGCAGCTCATCAAGGGAATAATTTTAATACTGGCAGTGCTTTATGATGAATTTAACAGAAGAAAGAGGTTATTATATCAATGAAAAAAATAACTAATTTCATAATAGACCAGAAATTAATAATTATAATAATAGTGCTGATTATTGCCTTGTCAGTTGAGGATAAGAGTTTTTTTACCGTTAAAAGTCTTGCAAGCATACTTGAACATGCGACAATTATTGGAATAATGGCAGCAGGCATGACTGTGCTTCTAATAAGCGGATCATTTGATCTTTCCGTTGGTTCTGTAATGGCTTTTACAGGTATTATTACCATAATGCTGCAAAAACCGCTGGGGCTTTTTTTATCAGTTCTAATAGGTCTTATTGCTGGGACAATGGTTGGTGTTATAAACGGGTTGCTTGTCGTTAAAGGCAGAATAAATGCTTTCATAGCTACTCTTGGAACTATGGTAATATTTAAAGGTTTCGGTCTTGCATTAACAGGAAGCTCACCTGTAAAGGGGACAATCGCTGCCTATCAATTTATCGGGCAGGGCCAGGTTTTTGGTGTCGATATTACACTATTCTATTTAATTGCAATATTTATAATTGTGTGGTATTTACTGAAATATACAAAATTCGGACGAAATGATTATGCCATCGGCGGAAATATTTTATCTGCAAGACTTTCCGGAATAAATGTTAATTTATATACACTGTATTATTTTGTATTCTGTGCTTTTACAGCTGCAGTTTCCGGTATAATACTGTCATCAAGAGTAAACACGGGCAATGCGGTATTTGGGGATACCACAAATCTGACCGTAATAGCAGCTGCGGTACTGGGTGGTACAAGCCTCTTCGGCGGCAAGGGCGGTGTTATCGGCACCATTCAGGGTGTTATTATTCTTGGTCTCATTGAAAGGGCAATGGTTGTGTTTAACGTTGATACTAATTACCAGCTTTTAGTAAGAGGCATTATCATACTATTTGTCGTTGTAACTGACGCAGTAACATCTCGAAGGAAAAAGCTGGACATTGAAAAGGGGGTGATGGAAAAAGGGGCGTAGTATGAATATGTAAAAAAACAAAAATCCTTAAGGAGGAAAAACGAAATGAAAAAAATAGTAATAGGTTTGCTGGTTGTGGCTTTTGCCTTCACCTTACTGATGGGTGGGGTAAGCTGCAAGCAAACAGCAGCAGAAGTAACAACAGCAGCAGAAGTAACAACCGCTGCAGCAGCAGGTATGAAAATCGGTTATTCAATGCCATTTATTGAGGACAGCCCATACTGTTTTCCATTTTCCAAGGCTTTACAGGCTTCTGTAGAAACCCGTGGCTGGGAAATGATATTGACTGATGCAAAGGGTGATATCAATACTCAGGCTAATCAGGTTGAGGACCTTGTGGCTCAGGGCTTGGACGGGCTGTTTGTTATGCCTACTGATGCTGCCGGTATTGTATCAGTGCTTGAAAAAGTGCATGGCGAGTATCCGGACTTACCAATACTCATATCAAACACATTAACTGATCCTGCAGAAATTGCTTCAGTAAAAGGGTTTGCAGGCCCGAACAGCTATCTTGAGGGCAAACAGATGGGTGCAGAATATGTTAAATATGTTGAAAAAATGGGCTATGACATTATTAATTACTGCCACATGACCGGAATGGCAGGATATGGAGCAGCAATAGACAGAGAAAATGGTTTCAATGACGCGTTAAAGGAAGCTGGCGCTGAAGCCAAATTCAATATGCTTGATCTTCAACCGGGAGACTGGTCACCGGATAAAGGCCAGACCCTTACCGAAAACTGGTTAACAACCTTTGGGGACGAACTTCAGATGATCTATGCTCATAATGACGGCATGGGTATCGGTGTTGTAAATGCACTAAAGGCTGCAGGAGTTGAACCAGGTAAGATAGTTACCAACGGATGCGATGGTCAGACGCAAGCTGTCCAGATGGTAAAAGACGGCTGGATGCTGTTTACAATATTCCAGTCCCCGATTTCTGATGCAGAGCTTTCAATGTCAGTTATGGGAAAGATTTTTAATGGTGAAAAAGTTGAATACTTTACCTATCTTGAGACACCTACGGTAGATGCAAGCAATGCTGCGGAATATTTGCCAAAAGCAATTGAGATATGGGGAGCAGAATATTAATTTTTGTATGCCCTCATACATAAAGTTAATATGACAATACAGGTAGTGTATAAATGGCCCAATAATAACTATTGGGCCATTTTATTAAGATTTGTTTTAATGACCATATCGTAAAATAGCTAAGATAAAAGAACCGTGGATAGTTGTAGATTACAAGATAACTCTTGAAACTTTTGAACTTGCCTGCATTGTATTTAGAGATTTATTGACACCAAAGCTAAAAGGTCCCTGGTGTTGGAGCTTCGGTCTTACTCATGATCTTATAAGATTGGTTAGTTTGGAAAATATGCTGATTTATTTTTATGACAAACCTTGATAAAAAAATTATTTTGATTAATATATTTCTAAAACTTGAGAAATTAAGAGGTATAAAATGTTTTATAAGGACAAAAAAACAAAAGTTGGTTTGATCGTTACGATGTCTTTAGACGAGACCTGGCCGGAAAGTTTTGTAAAAAGGGTAGAGGGCTACTTACCTAAATCAAGAGAAGCTATTAGAAAATTAGGTTTTGAGGTTTTTGATTGCGGAGATATTGCCAGAACACCCGAAAAAATGACAGAACATGGTGAAGAATTAAGGAGCAAAGGAGTGCATGTACTGGTCATATATGTAGGTACTTGGACGTATTCTAGCACAGCGATTATGGCTGCCATGAAAGCCGATGTGCCTGTAATAGTATGGGCGGACTCCAGTATTCAGACTTTTGGAATCGTAGGCGGCTCAATAGTCAGGGGTGCTTTAGATGAAGTAGGAATTAAAAATTATCTTGTTTATGGCGACTTTGAAGATAAAAGACTTCTGAATGAATTGAAAACGCTTATAAGCGGCATTGCCGGGGCAACAAAATTAAGGGGAATGATCTATGGTGAAGGCGGATCAAGGTGCATGGGAATGTATACCGCAAGAATAGATCCTTCAGAATGGATGAAAAGATTTGGTGTGGATGTTGACGGGTTTGAACAGGTGGATGTCATAAAAAGGTCTGAAAAGTATTCCGACGAAGAAGCGATTAAGTTTTTAAAATGGATGAAAGAAGAATTTGGTGGAGTTGAGGCAAAAAATGAGGTTATGATTGCACAGATCAAACTTTATTTTGCTCTGAGGGAAATTATAAAAGAAAAGAATTATGATTTTGTCTCCGTCAAGTGTCTTCCGGAAATGCCTTCATGTTTTACAACTTTTTGTGTGGCACATGCTTTATTAAACGACAGCTCAAATGACGGATTTGGTGAATGTTGCTCCATGGTATCTGCCTGTGAAGCAGATGCGAACGGTGCCCTTACTATGCAGATATTAAACAACATAACAGGTTCGACAACTATGTTTACTGATGTATTGTATTATGATTACGATGAGAATATGGTAAGGATGTGCAATTGCGGTTCCCAGCCTACAGATTTTGCAAAGTCAAGAAAGGATGTCGTATGGGTAACAGAAGGGTTAAGGGAATTTGACTGGAAAATTGGAGGCGCCTGCCCAAGATATGTGGGAAAACCCGGCAAGGTAACAATTGCAAGACTTTCAAGGGTCAACAGGGAATATGTAATGCTGATTGCTACTGGCAGTGCGCTTAATATGCCCCTTGAAAAGATAAATGAGACAAATTCCCAGCAACCGCATGTATTTGTAAAGCTTGACTGCAGCCAAGATGGCTTTATTAGCTGCTTGAGGGCAAATCATGTTCACGTTGTAATGGGGGATTATAAGAATGAACTGATAAAAACCTGTGAGATACTTGATATCAAACCCGTTATCCCGGTTTAAAGTAATTGCCAGATTCGGGTAGGAATAATTTTAAAATGACTGAAAAAATGGAAAAAGCGACTATTTACAGCATAGCTAAGGAAGCAAGGGTTTCGGTTGCGACAATATCCAGATTTTTTAATAAACCATATCTGGTTAAGGAAGAAACCAGAAACAGGATTCTGCAAATATGTGACAAATATAGCTATGAGCCATCCAAAATAGCAAGCGCAATAACAACAAAAAAGACCAAGACGATAGCATTGCTCTTACCAAGTTTTAAAGAACCGCCTTTTATGGACCTGATTAATGGTACAGAATACGAGCTATCAAAAAGAGGTTATTGTTTAAATATTTTCAATTTCAGGGAATCACTTGAAAGAGAACGTGAAATAGCGAAGATAATAGATAACAGATTTATAGACGGTGTCATTTTTTCATCCGTGTATGGAAATAAAAATGATAAGATTTTTATTTTAGAGATGCTGGAAAGAAATATACCATGTATAATGGTAGACAGGATTATACCAGATATGGATACCCCTTTTGTATCAAGTAATGATTTTCTGGGGGGAAAAATTGCAGCGGATTATGCCCGCGAAAATAATCATAATAAAATTGGAATTATTTCTTATAATAGATCTGCGCATATATTTAACCAGAGAGTAAAAGGGTTTTTAAGTATTTTAAAAAAAGCAGGATTAGGAGCATCTTTTATAATAGATATCCCCCTGGAGTTTAATAAAATTGAATCAAGCGTAATGGATAGTATTGAAGACGTAATTAAGAGTAAAGTCACTTTTGTTTTTAATACTTCAGATACAATTGCTATTACCCTTATGCGATCATTGCAGGAAAAGAAAATAAAAATTCCTGAAGATATTTCAATAATGGGTTATGATAACATGATCTACTCAAATCTAGTTTTTCCACGGCTTTCTACAATACACCACGACATGCATGAAATCGGCAGAAAAGTTGCTGCAAATTTGATTTATAAGTTTGAAACAGGTGATTTTGAAAATAAGAAACTGGTATTGGACCCTAAAATAGTCCGAAGAGACTCAGTAAGGAGGTTATAGATGAATTCAAGGGAGATCTTTTTAGAAACAATGAGGTTTAACAAAAAAGTCGGCCCTAACAAGTGGGAGTTTGGAATATGGGGAGCGACAATTGAAAGATGGTATGATGAAGGGTTAAATAAAAAAAATTACCCGAAAATTCCAACTAATATTATAAACACTACAGCCTCCCTCTATACTGCAATATGGACACGCACATGGCAAAAAAGCAGGACACTATTTGAAAAAATATATAATGAGCCTGAAACAGAAATAAAGCTGCCTAAAGGTATAGCATTAATGTCAGGCGGCCTGTACTGGCCGACTCAGGGATTTCCGCTGGATAAGGATGTCAAAGAATATTTTCAATTCGATTCTTGCCAACAGGTAGTATGTGCCGAACAGTTTGTCTGTCCTAATTTTAAAATCAAATTTTTACGTGAAGATGAAAAATATATTGATTATATCGATATTGATGGTGCCACAAGGAGATACTCAAAATCCCAACAAGTTTTACCTGGAGGACTGGATTGGATAGTTAAGGACTGGAATAGCTGGAACAAGCTAAAAGAAGAAAGGATTAGATTAGATAATATAAAAGAAAGGCTTCCGAAAAATTGGGATGAGCTTGTGGCTGAGTACAAGAATAGGGACTACCCTCTTGCACTTGGTGGTTACCCGAATGGACTTTTTGGCAGTCTGACACATCTCATTGGTTATGAAAATCTGTTCTTTTTTTATTATGACCACCCCGATCTTATTAAAGATATCCTTGATCGGTTAACTGATGTATGGCTTGCTTTGTGGGAAGAAATATTGGCTAAGGTTGAAATAGATTTATGCAACATTTGGGAAGATGTTTCTTCGGGCAAAGGTTCAATGATTTCACCGGCAACCTTTAAAGAATTTTTATCGCCATATTATAAGAAAATTTGCGGTTTTATGAAGAGCAAAGGTGTTAAAATCATATTTGTAGACACTGATGGTGATTGTAATGAATTAATACCCCTTTTCCTGGAAACCGGTGTCACAGGTCTCTATCCGATGGAAGTATCTGCCGGTATGGACATAGTAAAGGTGAGAAAAAGATATCCTGAATTGCAGATAATGGGTGGGATCCCTAAATCAGAAATAGCACTTGGTAAAAAAAGGATTGATGAATTTTTAGAACCAATAGAGTGGGCCATAAAACAGGGTGGTTTTATTCCATTTGGGGATCATTTCATCCCACCTGAAGTTCCATGGAAAGAATTCAAGTATTATAGGGAAAAATTGAACAATATTATTGATAAAACAGGTAAGTAGTTAAATAAATTAAATTGAAAATAAAATATCAAAAGGAGAAATGAAATGTCGGACAAATTAAAAGAATTCACAAAAAAAGCTCTTGAATCATACAAGGGTCTGCTGCATCTGCTACCGGCATGGGTACCTCGCGTATTTTGCATTCCGGGCAGAAGGCTTAAACTACATGTCGATGATCTGTATGCACTTGGTACAAATAGAGGAGGAATTGATGAAAGGTGGTTTGCATCTACTTGCCCTGCAGATAACGGTCCGGGCACACCCCCTGACGAGGGTCTAAGCTACGTATATTGTGATGGCCAGAAGATGCTCTTTAAAGATATTATTTCAGAGCTTGGCACAGATATACTTAGTGACAAAGTGATGAATAAATGGGGAGGCCTTAAAGTATTTTCAAAGTTTTTTGATAATATGGATGCTCTTCCTCATCATATACATCTTGGCAAAGTACATGCAAAAAACGTAGGGATGGAGGGAAAACCCGAAGCCTATTATTTTGCACCCCAGGTAAATTTTGCAGAAAATAATTTTCCATATACATTCTTTGGCCTTGAGCCGGGGACAACCAAAGAGCAGGTAAGGCAATGTCTTATAAATTTTGAAAAAGGTGATAATAAGATAACAAACCTGTCAAAGGCTTACAGGCTTGAGGTTGAAACAGGATGGCTCCTGCCCCCCGGAATACTGCATGCACCAGGCTCACTTTGCTCTTATGAACCTCAATGGGCATCAGACGTATATGGGATGTATCAGTCACTTGTAGCAAACAAGCCAATAGACAGGTCACTTCTTGTAAAAGATGTCCCGGAAGAATATAAGGATGATATTGACTATATAATTGATATTATCGACTGGGAACTTAATGTGGATCCTAATTTCAAACAGAAGTTCCATCTAAAACCCATCCCGATAGGCGATACCAAATCTAAAGGATATATAGAGAGATGGGTTGTGTACGGAAAAGTCCATGGAGAAGAAGTATTTAGTGCAAAAGAGCTGACAGTATATTCCGGGGCTAAAGTAACCATAAAAGATACCGGTGCATATGGTTTCATCACAGTTCAGGGGCACGGAAAGATAAATGAGGTACCTTTTGAAAGTCCCAATATGATAAGGTTTGGTGACACCACCCGCGATGAGTTCTTTGTTCCTTATCCTGCAGCAATAAAAGGTGTGACCATAGAAAACACCGGACAGGAGCCAATAGTAATACTTAAGCACTTTGGGCCCGATTGTAATCCCAATATGCCGGAAAAATAATATGGTTTGATAAAAATTAACCTTAATTATGTAAATCTTAGGAAGGAAAGTGGCAATGAAACCGCAAAATTATGAGATCAAAAACCAAAAAATCAGAGAAAGATTTCTGGAGATGAAAAATAAAAAACCTGAAAGTTTTAAAAACAGGTTGAAATTTTCATGGTCCAATTGGGGTTTTGGAATTGAAGGTCTTGAGACTACTGTAAAAAGGCTCAATAAGTTTGGAGTCAAATATATTGAGCTGCATGGTAATTTGTATGGAGAAGACCTGGGTTATAAACCTGAAGAAGCAAAAAAGATTATAAATAGCCAAGGTATTTCCGTATCGGGTATCTGTGGAATGTTTTCGGCAGATAATGACATGTCTGCAAACAGGCCCATAATCAGGCAGAATGCTATTGATTATATAAAAAGAAATGTTGATTTCGGAGCTCAAGTCGGTGCACATTATTTTCTTGTAGTGCCCGGGGCCGTAGGCAGGCCTACCCCGTATGACAATATGGAGTTTCATAGGTCGGTAGAGACACTAAAAATTGTAGAAAATCTTTTTGTTAAAACAGGCATAAGAGGTGCGGTAGAACCGATCAGATCGGCAGAGGTAAGTTTCTGCCATACTTTTAAAGATGCAAAAAAATATATAAAGGCAGTTGGCTCACAGGGTATTCAACATATAAACGGTGACCTTTACCATATGCTTGTAGAAGAATCCCATATTGGTGAGGCCATAGTGAATGCTGAAGGCATTCTTACAAATCTTCACATGGCAGATACGAACAGGGGTGCTTTAGGAGATGGGTTTTTTGACCTGGATACCATAATTATGGCTTTGTATGTTATAGGCTATAATAATGATGACAGATGTTTTTTATCACCCGAACCTCTTGGTCCGGGAGGTGACCCGTATCCTGCAATGTATGGAAGTCCCGACCCTTTAAAGCTTGATAGCCTGGTGAAGGATTCGGTTGAATATTTCAGGGAAAGGGAAGAAGAAGTCTTAAGCTTGTAACAATTAGATCTTGAAAGGATTTTTAATGCTTGCAACAATTAATAATAAAAAAATAAATAATAAGAAATATGTAATAAGTCTTGATTTTGGAACAGATTCCGTAAGGGCCCTTGTGGTTAATGTCAATACTGGAAAAGAAGAAGCCACCCATGTCTCATATTATAAAAGATGGGGGCAGGGCAGCTACCAGGATGCTTCAAGGAATATATTCAGGCACCATCCGCTCGATTATATAGAATCGCTGCAGGAAGCAATAAACACATCTCTTGAAAAAATGCCCGCCGGCACCGGCAATAATGTGATAGCTATAGGTATTGATACTACAGGATCAACCCCGGCACCGGTAGATGCGGATGGAAAGGTACTTTCATTAAAAAAAGAATTCAAAGACAATCCAAATGCCATGTTTGTACTTTGGAAAGATCACAGTGCAGTAGATGAAGCAGAGCTAATAAATAAGACAGCAAAAACCTGGGGTGGCATAGATTATACAAAATATTCTGGAGGCGTATATTCATCTGAGTGGTTATTCGCAAAAATACTTCACATTTTAAAAGAAGATAAAGGGGTAAGAGAGAATGCCTATTCCTGGGTAGAACTTGCAGACTGGATACCTGCACTTCTAACTGGTAATACGGTTCCCGGCAAAATTAAAAGAAGCCGTTGTGCTGCAGGCCATAAGGCAATGTGGCATGAGCAGTGGCAAGGCCTACCATCAGAAGATTTTCTTGTAGCTGTTAGTCCATTGTTTAAAGGAATTACAAAAAGGCTTTATTCTGAGACGTATACATCAGATGTCTCG
>CAZFFH010000005.1:6317-34901 GCA_964518375.1 uncultured Actinomycetota bacterium | reverse complement strand
ATAAGCAATAAATTTATTGTCCGGTGAAGGGCCGGGTATTCCTGCACCCCCGGGTGAATTTGTTATCTGGGAAATATTTTCTCCGTTGGGGTCTATGGCAAAAACCTGAGGTAAATTATTATTATCAAAACCCATGAATATTATTTTGCTTCCGTCAATTAAGAATTTTGGAACCCTGTATCTTCTATCAGACTTGGTGATTTTTTGCATGTTTTCACCATTTGCATCAATTATAAAGATATCTTCTCTTCCCGAAGGTCCCGATTCGTAAATAACCTTGTATTCAAAAGGATGGGCTGCCGGGTGCCAATCATCTATTCCAGGATTTGTTGTCAGTCTTTTCAAATTTTTGCCGTCGCTGTCCATTCTGTAAATTTCCCAGTTTTCATCAATATAAATTTCCAGGAATATATATTTTCCGTCAAATGACCAGGTCGGGAAACCGTGACGGTATGGGCCAGAGGTAATTTGCTGTTTTCCGGAGCCATCCCAGTTCATTACAACTATCTGCCATGGGCCGCCAATGGTTGCAGAATAGGCGATTTTCTTGCCGTCCGGTGAAACTGCAGGATACTGGTCGCTTCCGGGAGCATTTGTAAGCTGGGTTAATTCAGATCCGTCAAGATTAATGCTGAAGATATCCTCATTTCCACTCTTATTTGAAACAAAGACTATTTTTTTGACTGCATATTCAATATCGAGTGACCGTGGGATTCCTTTTTCTATAAAATTCTTGTTTATCGCCCAACCTTTGATTTCAATACTTTCCGGGCCTATATTTACATCTGCAGAAATAATTGAATTTGATTCTTTGCTCTGGCCCTCAATTATGATATTCGTTGTATTGTAATTATGGGTTCCTTTGGGAGAATATGCATAAACATATAGTTTGTGTGATGACCCTTGCTCAAGTGAGCTTGCATCAAAAGTAAGCGAGTATCCGCTAAGATTATAATTTGCATTTCCATATGCATTGCCGACATCTGTTCTCTCAAGCCCGTATTGAGCCTGGCCCAAGAGCTTGCCAAAATTTCTTGGGCCATCCAGGAAGACTTCTACATTGTTTATCCCGGTATTTTCACCAACGCCAAGGTCGGCTGCCCATCCCGAAACCCTTACTTCCTTTAGCTTGTCTAGAGTAATAGTTTCGTTGTCTGATATACTGTCTATAGAAATTTTTATTTTTGTGGTTGTAGGATCTCCCGGTACGGTGAATTCTTTTTTAATATGTTCCCATCCATATGCCGGAATAAATAAGTAAATATAAAGTGAATGCGGGGTTGCAGGTTCAAAGATGAACTTTTCTTGCTGGTTTTTAAGGTCAAATCCAAAATTTGTAAATTCTTCCCCATAGATCAAAGCAGCATCGCTTGAGGGAAGGCCAATATCTGCATTGCCAAGAAATATACCGCTTTCCTTATTTCCATCCAGGTATATTTCTATTTTTTCTATGTTTTCGCTTAAGGTTCCTGGCGTAGTTTCGGCGCTTGTTCCTTGGGCCATTGATTCCGGGGTACTCTGGACCGATGATGTTGCAGCAACCGTAGTCTCTTCGGTGCCTATATCAATTATACCTGCAGGGGTAGTTTCTTTTGCATTCAAAGCCTTCCTGGCAAGAATGACTCCAAAGAAAATACCTACAAATGCAAACAAGACGATTAGTATTATAGTAATTGTTCTCATTTAAGCTTAATTATTAAAAGTTTATAATTTACCCGTTGCTCATTTAAAAATCTAAAGTAATTAGATTCATTGCTTCATATAAAAATCTATATTTGATTTTTTCAGTTGAGTAAATATATAATAAAATAAGTCTTAAATCAAACTTAGCGGCCCATAAATATAAAATTGGCTAAAATAACAGACAGAAAAAAGAATCGCAGAATACTCGTCCTGGGCATGAGCCCGCTTCCGTTTGAAAATGACAGGAAAGTTTACGGAACAGGCATTAGGACATGGCAGTTCCTGGAGCCTCTCATCCGGAATGGCCATAAAGTATGTGCCTGCAATTATGCAATTCCTTCTGCTTATCCTGAAAATTTTAAGTCTTTGTACCGGGAAAACTTTGTTGTGCAAAGAAGCAACGGTACCTCTTATGAGTTTGATTATAATATCTTAAAAAAAGACGACTTTGAAAACATCGATGTTTTAAAAGAAATATTTTTAAAATTTGAACCGGAGGCCGTCATTGGATGCAGTTTTTACCCCTCTTTTACTGCTGCAGAGCTTATGCATTTTGCAAACCGCCAGTTAAAAACGATTCCTTTCTGGGCGGACCTTTTTGGGCACGTTATGGCTGAAGCTCAGGCAAGAGCCTTCATGGATGATGATGACGGATGCCTTTTCCATTACTGGCACAGTGAGTACAATATAATCACTACTGCTGATATATTTTCAGCTGTGTCAGACAGGCAGGCTCATTCACTGGTTGGAGAACTTGGTGTTGCCGGAAGGTTGAATAAATATACATCCGGTTATGATTTTGTAAATACCGTTCCATGCGGTATGCCTGTTGAAAAATTTGTTCACAAAAAAAATGTAATCAGAGGCAAAAACGGCATTGCAGATGATGATTTTGTTATCCTCTGGACCGGCGGATATAATACCTGGACCGATGTAGATACTTTATTTGAAGGCCTGGTTTTATCGATGGAGAAAAATCCAAAGATAAAGTTTGTTTCCACCGGGGGAGAAATTCCCGAGCAGGATTTAAAAACTTACCCGCGGTTTCTTTCTATGATAGAACATTGCAAATTCGCCGGTAACTTCATGATGAATGGATGGATCGCAGGCGAAGATGTACCTAATTATTTTTTTGAAGCGGACATTGGCATAAATATAGATAAAAATATTTATGAAGTCAGGCTTGGAAGCAAGAGCAGGATCCTTGATTGGATGAGAGCGGGACTTGCCGTGCTATCTTCAAATGTATGTGAGCTTACGGAAATAATGGAACGGGAAAAAATTGGCTATACTTTTAAATCAGGGGACGTAAAGGGTTTAAGTGAAAAAATCATTTATCTTGCAAGCCACAAGGACGAAGTTAAAAGAACAGGAATTAAAGGCAAAGATTTTGGCCAAAAGCATTTCAGTTTTGATATCACCACAAAAGCTCTGCAGGATTGGGTCCGGGGTCCTTCGTTTGCACCGGACAAAGGTAAGGAAATTAAAGTACTCCTTGATAAGGATGAAGCTGTCAGGAACCTCGACAGGATAGTTGCAGGGCAGAGCCATATGATAGCAGAAAAAGACATGCGGATAAAAGAACTTGAAGCAATTGTAAAGAAAACGCTTGTTTACCGGTTTTACACATATGCCAGGATTGCAAAGCGAAAGATTTTTAAATAATTTTTATTTAACTAATTTTATTATGGAAATTTATGGAAATAAACACGTTAATAATTGTTGTTACCTTTAATAGTGAGTCTTTCATTGAAAAATGTCTTGGATCAATTGTGTCTTCCCGGTTTGACAGGTGGTTTTTAGTGGTCCTGGATAACAATTCCGGGGACATGACATTAAATAAAATCAACCAATTCATAAGCTCTTCAAAAAAACTTAACGGCGCTAATTTTAAATTAATAAAATTAAACGCAAATATTGGCTTTGCCGCTGCAGTAAATCATGTGGTTTTTAATTTATTGTTGAGGGGGCAAATTCCTTTGCAGGACCAGCGCAAGCTAACCGGCGGGCCCGAATCGGCTGCGCAAATTGAATACCTTATTTTATTAAACCCTGATTTATGCCTCGACGAAACAGCATTAGATAATTTAATCATGCCTTTTGAAAAAAACTCTTACAAAGATAGCAAAAGAAGTGCAGGCGCCGTGGGAGGGATTATTTTTGACTACTCGGGCAAATCAATTCAACATGCAGGCGGCAATTTCAAGGATAATTTCCTGACCTTTCACTCCAGGCAGGGTGAAGCAGCACCAGACATGGCAGTACCTTACCGGGCGCATTCTAATGGGTCAGGGGTATTTTTAGAAGAGGCGCAATATGTTACGGGCGCTCTTTTTGCTACAAAACTTGAGTATTTCAGGTCACTTGGCGGATTTGATCCCGGATACAAGCCGCTATATTTTGAGGAGCTGGATTATTGCCTTAAACTAAAAAAATTATCCTTAAAAATTTTTGTCAGCCCTAATTCCACCGCAAGGCATTTTGAAGGTGGTTCTGTTAAGATATTCAGCAGTAAGTTTTACAGGTATTATCATAAAAACCGCATAAGGTGTGCAGTCATTAATTACAGCTGTAGAGATTTTTTTAAGCTTTTTATGAGAGAAGAATTAAAATGGCTCAAGACTGCTGCAGCAAAAGAACAAAGCAGGGAGCTTTTATATGCATATTTTTATAATTTATTGTTTTTAGCCTGCAATTTGATTGTAAAAATCAGGAATTATTTAATAATGAGCAAATTAATATTTTTTTGATATAATTTGAAAATAATTTACTTTAAAGATTAGGAGAATTTATGGATATTGAATTTGAAGGAAAAAAGGGCACCGGGAGGCTGCTTATAATTAGCTATGATATCATAGGCAAGCAGATGGCCGGACCCGGCATCAGGTTTTATGAGTTTGCCAAGATCCTGTCTAATTATATTGATGTTACTTTGGCGGCTCCAAACAGGATCGATATAAATACTGAAGGTTTCAGGACAGTAACTTATGAAAGCGGTAATTTTAAAACTTTAAGGAGACATACAGAAATATCAGACATCATACTTATCCAGGGACATATTCTTCATTACTTCCCATTTTTAAAAAATTTTAAAGGTAAGGTAATAGTTGATCTCTACAATCCTTTCAATCTTGAAAGCCTTGAGATGTTCAGAAATAATAATATGGCTGAGAGGATGCGCATTGATAAAAACAACATCGACATTTTAAAATTTCAACTTGCGATTGGGGACTTTTTCATATGTGCCAGCGAGAAACAAAGAGATTACTGGCTGGGTATGTTAAATGCAATGGGCCGGATAAATCCATTCAACTATGACTGGGATGATACGCTAAAAAAACTAATCGATATCGTACCTTTCGGCATCTCTTCCACGCCTCCCCAGCATACAGGTGAGGGTATAAGGAAGTCAATGCCTGCTATCAGGGAGGATGACCTGGTTGCATTATGGGGTGGAGGTATTTGGAACTGGCTGGATCCAATAACAGTTATAAAAGCAATGTGGGAAATAACCAGGAACAGGAAGGACATAAAGCTTGTATTTAGCGGAATAAAGCACCCTGACCCCAAGCTGCCGGAAATGAAAAAATGCATTGATGCAATAAATTTAAGTAAAGAACTTGACTTGTATGACAAATTTGTATTTTTCAACGAATGGACACCTTACGAAATAAGGCAAAATTTTCTTCTTGAATCAAATGCAGGGCTTTCAATTCACAGGGAAAAGATAGAGACAGAGTTTGCTTATAGGACAAGGGTCATGGACTATATATGGGCAAAGCTTCCTATAATAACTACAGAGGGTGATTCAATTGCAAAGATGGTAAAAGATGAAAATATCGGCGAGGTAGTGAAGTATGAGAGTACCCATCAGCTTGCAAGAGTTATTGAAAGCATTTTGGTTAACAGGAGCCTGAGAGATATTTACAGAAAAAATCTTGAAAAAATAACGCCAAGGTTTTACTGGGAAAATGTAACTAAACCGCTTATTAATTACTGCCTTGAAGCAGATTATGCTTCTGATAAAAAGAAAATAGTTGAGTTAATCAATGTTCAAAACAGCAAGATTTCAAGTATCATAAAATCCAATTTCAGTGGAGCAACCAACGTACTTGTTTTAACTTCGAATTTATACCAGGATAAGGATATATTAAAAAGCGAGGAAATTGGCAAAGTATTTTATCTTGAAGTTGACAGCGCCCTGGATAGTCTAAAAGCTGATCTGGGGGCTCTTGATAAAGTTGGCGTTTTAAAGTCAAAAATAATGAGCAGGACCAGATTTGATGGCGTAATAATAAACAACACATTTAAGAGAGTTAATCCCAAATTTTTTTATGATCTTTTAAATGTAGTTGGAATGAAACTCAAGACTGATGGAATTTTATTCTTTTCTGTGCCTGAAAACAGGGGTCTCCTAAAGTCATTTGCCGGAGAAAAAACTGTTGACAGGACAGGTGAAAGGATGGATGAATTTACAATTGAGTTCATGTTTAAGAATACGGGCTATGAAATAGTCAGCAAGGGTACCTGGGATAAAATTGAATTTATTGATAAAGAAAAAGAACCTGAAGGAAAGACAAGCAACTATCAGTTCCAGGATTTATATGGTAAAAATGAACTTCTGGGTTTGTATGAAATTAAGCTTTCAAGAAAAGATTTTAAAGAACTGGCACTTCTCAAAGGTTTAAATATCCTTGAATCAGAAGAGTTTGTTAAAGATAAGAGCCTAAAAGGCAAGATAAGAAAATATATGTATCTTTTAACCAGCCTGTATTTTGAAAACTTACGTAAAAGTTATAATTCTTCAATGCAGGCAATCAACAACAATATACAGCTGCAGATAAACAGGGAATTAAATGAACTTAATTTCAAGAATAGAGAGAGGATGATATTCATTTACTATAATATTTTTAAAACTCTTGAAAGACAAATATCAAATTTGAGCATAGATATCGGAAACATCAGAGGCTTACTTGAGGGTATGGGCAGCCGCTCAGATGATGAGAACAATGCCCTTGATGAAAGACTGGAAGTTTTACTTGGTGACCTTGACAATCTTGACAGAATTATGGGACTTACGCTGTCAAACAAGTATTACATTGTTAAAAAATTGTAGATTATTTTTTATTTGTAAATGATTTGGGGGAAATTGGATTGAGTTATTATGGAGAAGGAGAGAAGTAATTTGAGTCTGACAAAGTCAATATTATTAATTTTGTTAAGCATAGCTATTGCTGTAGGCGGCCAGGTCTTGCTAAAGCTGGGCCTTAACAAAATAGGCAGCATAAATGTTAACAGCCTTAGCGGCCTGGGGCATCTTTTTTTAGGTATTATTAAAAGCCCGATGGTTTTGACAGGGCTTTTTTGTTATGTTATTTCAGCAGCCATCTGGCTTGTAGTATTATCAGCAGTCCAGTTGAGTTTTGCATATCCATTTATAGGCCTAACATATGTTTTGATATTATTTATCTCGAAGTTTGTTCTCAAAGAAGATGTTAACCCTATCCGGTGGGTTGGAGCTGCCATAATAACTATTGGTGTGGTAGTAATCTCTCGTGGATAGGCTTCAATTTTTAATTGAAAACCAACAGGAGCATAACAATTGGTAACTTGTGATTATCCCTCCATCTCAATTATTACCGTAAATTATAACGGCTTAAGGTTTCTAAAAAACCTTTTCAATTCCATTTTAAACCTAAGTTATCCTGAAGATAAAATTCAGGCAATAATGGTCGATAATGGTTCAACAGATGGTTCTGTAGAATTTGTCAGAAGCAATTTTCCCGAAGTTGAAGTTTTAGTTTTAAATAAAAATTGGGGTTATGCAGGTGGTAACAATGAAGGTTTTAAGCATGCCAGAGGCCGGTATGTAGCATTAATCAATAATGATTGCAGCGTTGATGCCAATTGGCTGACAGCCATGGTTAATACCATGAACTCCAGTTCCGGGGAAAATAAAATAGGGGCCGTCAGTTCAAAAGTTGTCTTTTTTTACAAGTATCTTGTTCTTGATTTTTTTATTGGAAATGAAGAAAAGAATAGCCAGGGCGGCAATAACGATATTTATAGTGCAAGGCTTTCGGGATTTGATATTAAATGTTCTGATGTTAAACCCGGGGAAAAGGACCTGTTTGGGAAAAGCCTGAAATTTCTTGAAGGATTTCATCTCCAGTCAGGCGATGGCAAAAGTGGTAAATTTGCATACAAACTAAAAACAAAGGCAACCCTGGCAGTGCCAATTCCTGATAGTGGAGATAACACCAACGGGAATAATGTTACCCTAAGCTTTGATGCAAGCTCTCTTGATGGGGTAAATAGATTAATTATTACCATATCCGGAAAAGAGGTTTGCAGTGTCGGTCTTGATGGGACCCCCAAAAATATAGTACTTGATTTAACCAGAGACTTATTTCACTTAAAAAAAGACATTATGAACAGCTGCGGAACTGAAATAAACAAGGCTTTTTATTCCAGGGACAGAGGCTTTAATAAAATTGATGAGGGGCAGTTTGATAATGTTGAAGAAATTTTTTCACCAAGCGGAAGCAGTCTTTTAATAAACAGGCAGCTTCTGGATGAAGTTGGTTTTTACAGTAAAAACTTTTTTACATACTATGAGGACATAGATTTATTCTGGAGAGCAAGGCTTAAAGGCTGGAAAGTTTTTTTTACTCCCGATTCTGTTGCCAGGCATTATCATTGCGGAACCGGTAAGGAGTGGTCCTATAGTTTTACCTACCATGTTATCAGGAACAGGTTACTTATGATTTACAGGTGTGGCTGGGCAAGCATATTTGTAAGAAGCTATGCGGGTTTCATATTGTCAAATATCAAAAACACAGCTTCTTATATTGCAAGCATTGTCCTGGGCAGGAAACAGGCAAGGATTGATATTGGCATCAGGCTTCGAGTCTTTTTCGAACTTTTTTATCTGTTGCCAAAAAATTTGATTTCAAGATTAAAAATCAGGTCTTCGATGACAGTTTCTGATAATTCTATAAAGGACTGGATAAAAAAATTTTAATTTAGAGTTTTTAAAATAAGTTATTTTTTTAAATAATAGCCGAGCGTTATAAATGATAAGAATTGGTATATATGACAGATATTTATCCACTTTTGGTGGGGGCGAGCGCTACAGCTGCAAAATGGCGGAGATACTATCACGCCAGGATGACTACAGCGTCGATCTGGTGACTGACATTTATTCTGATCTTGATAAGGTCTCTTCCCGGTTGAATCTTGATTTGAGCAAAGTTAACTTAAAAGTATTTCCCTTTTTATCAGAGGAATACGCAAAACGCATCACGGGCAATTATGACATTTTTATAAATGCTACTTATTTAAGCTCGCTGCCTGCTTTTGGTAAAAGAAATATTTACCTGTGTTACTTTCCCACAAAATTTGATGTTGATTTTAGATTTATCCATCGATTCCTGTTAGTTTTTTTCAGGCCTGGCGCCATCTGGCTTTACAGGCTGGCAGACAGGATAAATAAGGATTTTAAGGATATAGAAGTAATTGAGGGTCTTTATGACATTAAAAAATTCTTTTTAAGAAGAGGGAGCTGGAGCAGCGGCAGGACAGTTTTATCATATAAGAATGTGGTTAAACCTATAAGATTAGGCTTCAAAAATCCGGCAGCCTCAAATGTGGATGTCATGTCCTGCAAAATCAGCCTTATGGAACCTGAAAATAAAAAAATAATTTATGAAAAATTAATCACCCTAAAACCCGGTGAGAAAAAAATAATAGAAATTCCTTTTGCCGAATTAAACGAATTTAATATATCAAAAGAATCCGGCACCGTAAAGGAACTTGAAAAGCCCGATAAGGAAAACAAAAAAAGTTTTAAATACACTCTGGAAATAGTTTCGGATACTTTTGTTCCTGAGCGCAAGGCAGGGAGCTTCAAGGATTCAAGAATCCTTGGTGTGGCGCTTTATTGTGAGTCTGACATCAATATTTTTAAAAAGTTAATTTTAAAAATACTGGGTTTTGTCCCGCTTTTCCTGGTTTCCTATCCAAAGAATTTTAAATTCCTTGACAGCTACAACAGGATTCTTTCTATATCGCAGTACTCTAAAAAATGGATAGATAAATTATGGGGCAAAGACAGCACTATTCTATACCCGCCCGTGGATGTTGAAGATTTTGCTCCGGCAGGCAAAGATAACATCATATTGAGCGTTGGCAGGTTTTTCCCCGAGCATCACAACAAGAAGCAGCTGGAGATGGCTCAAAATTTCATTGACCTTTACACCAAAAATCCTCAAGTTATGAAAAATTTCACGTTATGTCTTGCGGGCGGGGTGGAGAATAAAGCAGGGCACATGGATTATGTGGAATCAATTAAAAAGCTGAGTGAAAACTTTCCAATAAAGGTTTTAACAAATATTGACTGGGGTAAGCTTGTAGAGCTTTTTTCCAGGTCACTTATTTTCTGGCATGCTTCAGGGATGGGGGAAGATGAAATAAGGCATCCCGAAAAATTCGAGCATTTTGGAATAACTACCGTTGAAGCTATGGCCTCTGGGTGCATTCCCGTTGTAATAAATAAAGGCGGCCAGACTGAAATTATTCAAAATGGGTATAATGGTTTCCTCTTTGAAAGCTGGGATGAGTTAAAAGAAATAACTTTAAAGATTTGCAGTGGCAACATAGACTTTAATTCAATCAAAGAAAATGCTGCAAAAAGCTCAAAAAAATTTTCCAGTGTAAATTTTGAAAGAGAACTTCTGGATTTGATACGGGAAGAAAGCAGTAAAATTTGGAACTAAGTATAATTATAGTCAATTTTAACAGCCTAACTTTTATTAGAAAATGCCTTGAAAGCATGTTTTCAATGCTGGAAACCGCTGGTTTTAAATGGGAAGTTGTTGTGGTTGACAATAACTCTTCTGACGGGAGTATTGATTATTTTAAAAACCTCCAATCTCAATTTGATAATTTCAGTGTTATCGCCGGCAGCCAAAATAACGGGTTTGCAAAAGCTTCCAACATAGGAGCCGGAAGTGCTTCAGGAGAATTCCTGCTGTTTTTAAATCCTGATACCGAATTTATTGAAACAGGAATGCAGAAAGTACTGGATTTTTTCAATTCAAAAAATGAAGTGGAAAAAATAGGGATTGTCGGTGTAAAGCTTCTAAACCCTGATAATTCAATCCAATACAGCTGCAGATCTTTTCCGACACTTGCAAGGCAGTTTTTGGAAAGCTATTTTCTTCACAGGATATTTTCCCGCTCAAAAATTTTTGGGTCCTATTTTTTATCGGATTGGAACCACGAAAGTATAAGAAAAGTCGACTGGCTTTCGGGAGCTTTTATGCTTATTAAAAAAGAAGTATTTAAAAAGTTTGGGGGCTTTGATGAAGGCTATTTCATGTATAGCGAGGATGCAGATATTTGCCTGAGGCTTTCAAGGGCCGGATTTAAAAATTATTATTTCAACCAATATTCCATAAGGCATGACGATGGAGCAATCGCTTCCGGCAATAAGGCATTGAGAAATTCCCAGATCTGGAGGAGCAGAAGGCTTTATTTCTTAAAGAATTATTCTCTTATGCATGCTTTGCTTGAGAGCTATTTATTTTTCCTGGGAGTGATTAACAGGCTGCTGGTATTTTCCCTGATTGCCGTTTTTAAATTCAAAAATAGAACATATAAGGAGAGGATATCTTCTGAAGCACGGACTCTCAAACTTTACTTTAGCGAAAAAGTTTAAGCTGAAAACTGTTGTTTTATTAAAAATACTTTTGTTAAAAAAATAAAAATAAAATGATTTTAAAAAAGGTAAGTTTTATTATAACTCTTTTTAATGAAGAAAAAGATATATCTGCTTTTCTTGACAGCCTTTTTGAACAGAGTGCTCTTCCGGAAGAAATTGTTATTGTTGATGGTGGCTCAACAGATAATACTTTGGATGTCCTGATTAATTATTTTAAAAAAAAGGTTAAAGATTTCGATTTAAAATTGGACGGCAATATTTTGTTTGATGCCCTTGACAGAATCGCTGGTCCTGATAAAAATTCCGGCAGTATAAATGTAAAGATATTCCAGGTAAATGGGGCAAGGATATCAGAGGGAAGGAATTTTGCAATAAAGAATACCATGGGCGAGATCGTCTGTGTGAGCGACTCCGGCTGTATTCTTGATAAAGACTGGTTTTTGCAGATAACCAAGCCTTTTCAGTCCGGCAGAGGGATTTGCGTGGTTGGTGGATATAATTATGCAATGGCCAAAAATTTTCTGCAATCCTGCCTGGCAGCCTCGATTATGCATAAAAAAGAAGAAATAAAAAAAGATAAATATATGCCATCTTCAAGAAACCTGGGTTTCAAGAGAAGTGCGTGGCTTGAAGTTGGAGGATATCCAGAAGTCATGGATTATGGTGAAGATATGAAATTTAATTTTAACCTGAGATCCAGGGGATATGAAATAAACTACAATCCCGAAGCTATAGTTTACTGGAAAATGAGAGATAACCTGAGCAAAATTTTCAAACAATTTTTCAGGTATGCCAAAGGGGATGCTTTAGGGAAAATGTATCTCTACAGGCACCTTGTAAGATTCTTTTCGCTTATTGTCCCGGCTGCAATTATTGTTTTGTCTTTGGTTTTGTCTCCGTGGTTTCTTTTGGCCCTGATTATTCTTTTTGGCGCTTATTCTTTTAAGCCATATAGAAGAATAAATTATATATGGGATAACCCAAAAATAAGTCCTTATATTCTATTAAATAAATATACCGGTATAAAGAAAATTTTAAGTAAAACAATTGCTCTATTCTTTATTCCATTTCTTTTGACTTATATAGATTTAGCGAAGCTTTCAGGTTATATTTATGGACTGTTTTGCAGAAAAACCAAAAAGAAGGCTGCATAATTTTTATTACTGGTTATAATTAATTCTTAAGCCAATAAATAATCATTATTTTTAAAAAATAAAAACAAAAATCTTATTTTTTTTATGAATTTAACTTGAAATTTAATTTTAATGTTTTTATCATAGATTTTTTCAATTATATATGATAGAATAATAATAAAACTAATGGGCTATAAAAAAATTATTATTTTTTTATTAGTATTTTGTTAGAAATGTTTTATAATAGCATTTTATGAAATATTGTGAGGTGATATAAATGGATGACGAAATTAAAAGGATAGACACGAATGACCTGAGGGTAAACCTTACGGAGTATCTTACTAAAAATCTGGGTGATACGATATATATAACCAGATATAACAGGCTGGTAGGTGAAATAAGAGTTTATACCGAAGAGATTAGAAGAAAAACAGAGCTTCGAATTGCCAAAAAAATGATAGAAGTTGCAGAACGTACTAAAAAGATATAATTTTTTTTGTAAATTTTGTATCTTAAAATTAATAGGCGGCCGCATAATATGTGGCCGCTGTATGCTTAACTGCTATCAGCCTGCATTCAAGGTTATTTTTAAAGCTTCCACAAAATCTTCAGGGCTCACGCCCGGTGATTGAATTTTATATTTATTGTAAATTTCATTTATTTTTGTGTGCATATTACCGTAATCTACTTCAAGACCGGCCAGGATATTCTCAATCTGGGAAAGCCCTTCGGGAGGCGCCATAGTAAAATCACCCGAAATATCAATTTCCTTTAGTTTATTACCCAGCAAAGTTGCAGTAATTCTTATGAGTCCTCCGGCGCTTTTATAATTGCCTTCAAAGATATTGACATCTGTTGTGATTTTAACTTTCCGGCTTGAGAATTTCCCCTTTCTTTTTAACCAGTTCTCATCCAGTAGCAATTTTCTAATCTCAGGCAGCTTTTCTTTTTCGTAAACGTCAAGACTATTTTTGGAAAAAAGTCCTGCATTGAAGTAATTGCTCACTTCATCTAAAAAAGTTTTTATTATTTTTTCCCTTGACGGCACATCTTGTCCAATAATACCAAATTCTTTTTTTATTGTGGTCACATAATCTTTAACATTTTGGTATACATTATCCCTGAATTTTTCTGATGGGACCTTCAATATTTGCGGCATTAATTCATAATTGAAATCAAGCATGAAGCTTCCCACAACAACAGTTGAATTGCCTATCTCGGCAGCGCCTGTCCCGCCAATTTTTTTCCCATCTATATGTAAATCATTTATGGGCCTGTGGCGAACATTCAAACCCAGTTTTATAAATGTATTGACTACCGGCTCTAAAAAAATGCTATAGATCCTATTAACATCTCTTGTAACTTTTAACTTGTTGAAGATAAAGTGAAAAAAAATCTGGTTGTTATCCAGCAAAACCGCACCACCGCCAATTTCTCTTCTAATTACCGGAATATTATTATTTTTACAGAACTCAATATCAATTTCTTTTTCCAGTTCCTGGAAAAATCCAATGCATGCGTATGTTTGAATGGGGTTCATTATTGTAATGGTATCCGGTGTATTTTCATCGAAAGAATGCGCAACGGTGTGGTAGATAGCCTGTGAATCAAGATACGATACATTGCCGAAATCTAAAATTCTTACCTCTTTTATATTTTCAAAAACCTCTTTTACCATAGCTAAAGGCACCTCCATCATTAATTTGTATGAAATTTCTAAATTATTATTTTTATTGTTTGCAAATTAAGAAAAGTATTATACATTAGAAATTAGTTTTTAAAAATATTTATTGTAAGTTTACTTTTTTTGATAGATATTTTACATTATTGGAACAATGGAAAATAAAAAGGCATCCAAATTAAGCATAATTATAGTTAGTTATAATAGCTCTAACCTGTTGAAAGAATGTCTCGATTCAATTTTTAAATATCCTTGCGGGCAAAATTATGGGATAATTGTTGTTGATAATAACTCAACAGATGGCTCACAGGAACTTGTAAGAAAAAAGTACCCTGAAGTTGAATTGATTACCAACACCTCAAATGTCGGGTTTGCTGCAGCAAATAACATGGCGATAAAATCAACAGACTCTGATTTTATTTTATTACTTAACAGCGACTGCCTGGTGTATGAGAATTCCCTGGACAGGATGCTGGGTTTTATGGAAAGTATAGCTGAAGCGGCAGTAGTCGGACCTAAAATAATTAACAGCGATGGTTCGATACAGTATTCCTGCCGGAAATTTCCATCAATTATAGATGCGGGCCTTCATTCTATACTGGTAACTATCGCCCCCGATAATCCTGTTTCCAGGAAGTACAAGCTTGCAGATATAAGCAGGGAAAAGCCTTTTGAAGTTGACTGGGTTTCTGGTTCATGTATGCTTGTCAGGCGCCAGGCTCTCCTGCAAACAGGATTTATGGATGAAAATTACTTTATGTATGTGGAAGATATCGATCTTTGCTTCCAAATGTGGAAAAAAAACTGGAAAGTATTTTACTATCCGCATGCGGAAATTTTACATCATGTTGGAGGAAGCACAAATGCCGGCAAAGTTGCCGCAAGTGTCAGGATGCAAAAGAGCATATTTTATTTTTTCTGGAAAAACTACAGGAAAAGCTGGAAAATATTGTTAATTCCACTGCTTGTAGTTGTTCTTGGCTTGAGAATTTTATTAACTTTTGCCAAAAATTTTTTTAAGTAACCTTTTTTATTCTTTTAATAAATTATTTATATTAAAATATAAAAATCAGATTGTGTTTTTAGGTATAGGAGATTTTTTTGAAAATTCTAATAACAGGCATTGCCGGCTTTGTGGGGAAACACCTGCTAAGGCATCTGCTGGACCGCAATGGGATCTCTCAATATGATTCGGTGGAAATCCTGGGGGTTGATTTAAGCTTTAAAAATTTTGAAGTCGGCAGTTTTACTGCAGGTAAGGATAGATTAAGAATAATCCAGGCAGATTTAAAAGATAAAGAAAAAGTCGATCGTCTAATTAAGGATTTCAAGCCTGACCAGTTATTTCATCTTGCGGCCCAAAGTTCTGTTGATTTTTCCTGGGAAAATCCAATAGAAACCTTTGAGGCCAATGTATTTAGCGGAATAAATATTTTAGAAAGTGTAAAAAATCACTGCGGAGGCTGTTGCAAGATTTTAGTGGCCTGTACCGCTGAAGAATATGGTGAGTCAGATTATGACGGGAAAGGTATTAAAGAGGACCAAAAAATTTACCCTTTAAATCCTTATGCGATAAGCAAAGCCGCACTGGATTTTTTTTGTACCACCTACCTGAGAGTTTTTAAACTGCCGGTCTTTATTACCAGATCCTTTAACCATACAGGTCCGGGCCAGTCTGACAGGTTTGTCATATCTGATTTTGCAAAGCAAATTGCAGAAATAGAAAAAATGGGAAAGGATCCCACCATTTTTGTTGGAAACTTGAACGTGTACAGGGATTTTCTGGATGTCAGGGATGTTGTAAGAGCTTACACAAGTATTTTAAACAAGGGCAAATTTGGCGAAGTATATAATGTATGTTCGGGCCGGAAAAATAAAATTTCTGACCTTTTGAAAATATTGGTTTCCTATAGTGTTATGCCGGACATTGAAATCAGGCAGGACAAAAATAAGCTTCGTCCAATTGATCGTGAAACAATATTTGGCAATAATGCCAAACTTATGGCACACACAGGTTGGAAACCCCAATATAATATTCGCCAGTCATTGTTAGATACCCTGGACTGGTGGAGAGAAAGGAGCTAAGAATTGAAAGCAGTTATACTTGCAGGAGGTAAGGGGACAAGAATGCGCCCCCTGACATATTTAAATCCTAAACCAATGCTGCCGCTCATCAATAAACCTTTTATGGAAAATTTTATTTTATGGCTCAAAGGTTATGGGTTAAATGAAATAATTCTATCGACCTGCTTTCTTCCGGATGTTTTTAAAGATTATTTTGGAGATGGAGGCAAGACAGAGGTTAAACTGACATACATTACAGAGGCAGAACCACTTGGCACCTGCGGGGCAGTCAAAAATGTTGAGAAATACCTGGATAACAAAGCTTTCATGGTTTTTAACGGTGATATTTTAACCTCTTTAAACCTTAAAAATATGATAGCTTTCCACAAAGCAAAAAAAGCAGATATAAGCATAGCGCTTACACCGGTAGAGGACCCTACGGCCTACGGGCTTGTTCCAATTGACAAGGATGGTAAGGTTAAAGAGTTCCTGGAAAAGCCAAGTTTTGAGGAAATTAATACAAATCTTATAAATGCAGGCACATATATAATTGAATCGCACTTGCTTGGCCATGTGCCGCCAAACGAAAACTACTCATTTGAAAGAGGGCTTTTCCCGAAAGCTTTAAAGCTAGGCTACAAAATATATGGCTTTGTTTCAAATGCATATTGGCTGGATGTCGGGACACCTGAAAAATATCTTACTGCCCATATAGATATACTTGACAGAAAAATAAACTTCAAGTTCCCTTATAAGAAAGTTTTACCAAATATCTATGTTGGAGAAGGGGCCAAATTCAGCAAGGAAAATCTTGCAATGGGTCCCATTGTTATCGGAGATAAGACAGTCCTGGAAAAAGATGCAAGGATTTTGCCACTTACAGTAATAGGAAATAATTGTATAATTTCAGCGGGGAGCAGTATTTCGGGAAGCATAATTTTTGACGGCTGCCATATTGGCAAGAATTGCATTATTAGAAATTCAATTTTGTCCAAAAATGTAAAAGTTGGAGATAATGTTAAAATTGAGGACATGTCAATAATAGGTGATAACACAACAATTGAGCATAACAATATTCTTAAAAACGGTATAAAGATCAATGTCAATTCGCTTATTACCGAAGAGCAAATAACTTTTTAGGAGGTGCAGTTTTGAGAGCTTTAATAACAGGAATTACAGGCCAGGATGGTTCTTATTTGGCGGACCTGTTGCTTGAAAAAGGATACGAGGTTTACGGAATGGTCAGGAGATCATCTGTTGAAAAATTGGACAGGATTGAACATATAAGGGACAGGGTTAAATTTGTTCAGGCAGATTTGCTTGACCAGCTTTCTATTATCAGCGCAATAAGAGAGGCTGATCCCGATGAGGTATATAATCTTGCAGCCATGTCATTTGTCCCGACATCATGGAGCCAGCCTGTGCTCACAGGAGAGTTTACTGCTATAGGTGTTACAAGAATGCTTGAGGCTATCAGGCTGGTAAATAAGAATATTAAGTTTTACCAGGCATCCAGTTCTGAAATGTTTGGCAAAGTAAGACAAAATCCTCAAAATGAAAATACGCCTTTTCATCCAAGGAGTCCTTATGGTGTTGCAAAGGTTTACGGGCATTATATTACTGTAAACTACAGGGAAAGTTATGGCATTTTTGCAGCAAGCGGTATACTTTTCAATCATGAGTCACCAAGAAGAGGGCTTGAATTTGTAACGAAAAAAGTTACAAATGCTGTTGCAAAGATAAAGTTAGGGCTTACCGAAAGCCTTTATCTTGGCAACCTGGATGCTAAAAGAGATTGGGGATATGCAAAAGATTACGTAGAGGCGATGTGGCTCATGCTGCAGCAGGGCAGTCCTGATGATTATGTAATCAGCACCGGGGAGACACACAGTGTTAAGGAATGGGTACAGGCTTCATTTTCGTGTCTTGACCTTGACTGGGAAAAATATGTAAAAATGGATGAAAAACTGCTCCGCCCTGCAGAAGTGGACCTTTTAATTGGTGATTCTACAAAGGCAAGAGATAAACTTGGCTGGAAACCACAGGTCAATTTTGAAGGTCTTGTAAAGCTTATGGTTGAGCATGATTATAATGAGTTAAAAAATGAAAGAAGAAATTAAATTTGGAACAGATGGCTGGAGAGGTGTAATCGGATTTGATTTTGATGAAGAAAAAGTAAAAATCATCTCTCATGGGATAAGCCAGTACCTGAATGCGAAAAATAAGAATAAAAATTGCCCTGGCGAAGTAATTGTAGGATATGACACACGTTTTTTGTCAAATAAGTTTGCAGAAACAGCTGCAAGAATTTTTGCAGAAAATGGAATTTCTACCCTGATTTCCGGCAGTTATGTAACTACACCGATGATCTCTTATGCTGTTGTTAAAAACAACGCCGACCTTGGTATCATGATAACAGCGAGCCATAATCCCTACTATTATAATGGCTACAAAATAAAGGGCCCTTATGGAGGATCTGCAACTCCTGATATAGTGTCAGAAATTGAAAAAAAGGTAAATGCTTTAAATAATGTTAAAGATCGCAAGCCCGGCAGACATGCTTATAAAGACGTAAGCAAACTGGATTTAGCGCCTGATTACAAGAAATATATTTTAAGCCTGGTAGACACAGACATTATAAAAGGTTTTAAATTCCCATTGCTTATTGATCCAATGTATGGAGCGGGCCAAACTACTTATAAGGATATTTTACAGTCATTGGATCCCCTGGAAGTGTATGAAATCCATTCAAATATAAACACATCTTTCGGAGGGATTAACCCTGAACCAATAGGAGATAATTTAAATGAAGCTGTTTCAGCATTAAAAGAAAAACACTGTAAACTGGCAATTTGCCTTGACGGTGACGGAGATAGGATAGGCGCAATTGGTGAGGAAGGCAATTTTGTCAGCTCCCATCATATTTTTGCCATTGTTTTGAATTACCTTGTCAAGCATAAGAAGCTTTATGGCAAAGTTGTAAAGACATTTACCACTTCCTCAATAATTGACAGGATATGTGCAAAATATGACCTTGAACTTATAACTACGCCTGTAGGATTTAAATATATCATCAAGGAAATTTTATCCGGCGGAGTAATAATGGGTGGTGAAGAGAGCGGTGGATTATGGGCAAGCGGCTATATACCTGAAAGAGATGGAATGTTGATGGGTCTTATTCTTCTTGAAATTCTTTGCAGGCAAAATAAAACTGTCAATGAGATTCTTGCAGATATTTACAATGAATTTGGATATTTTGTTTACAGAAGACAGGACTACGGGACCGACTCTTATAAAAAAGAGAAATTAAATAAATTGCTTTCAACCGGGATCCCGGAACTTTTAAAAAATGAAGGTGCCGGGGAACCTGTTACTGTTGACGGCTATAAATATTTTTTGGATGATGGAAGCTGGCTCATGATAAGGATATCCGGCACCGAAGCGGTCACCAGGGTTTATGTTGAAAGCAGTTCAAGCCAAAGACTGGATTATCTTCATAAATTAGGTAAAAAGTTACTTTCAGATTTGAATTAATTTATTTTTAAAATACTAAATTGAAAGGGATATGGATGAACATACTGGATGATCTGGAAAAGATTAAAAAACTTGATAAGCAGGGAATGCTGGAGGTTGAAGAAAACTTTTACCGGCAGTTGGAGAGCTCCAAAAAAATTGCGGAAAGTTTTGACTTAAACCAGGTAAAATTAAAAAAACTCTCAGGTATGGCCATTCTTGGTATGGGTGGCTCCGGCTTTGTGGGGGATATCATAAAAAGCCTCGTAAAAGATGAAATTGATATTCCTGTTGAGATTGTGAAAAGCTATGATTTGCCTGGATTTGTTAAAACCGGGTGGCTGGTTATCCCGGTAAGCTATTCCGGCGACACAGAAGAAACAGTAATTGCTGCCAGGCAGGCGCTAAAGAGAGGCTGCACTCTTTTATGTGTGACTGCCGGTGGTGAAATGGAAAAAATTGCACACGAAAAAAACCAGGCTGTGATAAAAGTACATTCAGGATTTCAACCGAGGGGTGCATCCGGATATTTATTCTTTTCAACTTATCTTGTACTTGGCAGAATGGGGATCATAGATATCAACGCCGGAGATGTTAAAGAGGCCCTGGACCTAATTAAGAATAAAGCTTCCCGGTACGCAAGAGAAGTAAGCACGCAAGAAAATTATGCAAAGCAAATTGCTCTTGAAATAGGCAATAAGTTGCCCGTAATTTATGGTACAAGCGGGATCCTTTCCGCAGTAGCATTCAGATGGAAATGTGAATTAAACGAAAATTCCAAATTTCCAAGCTTCTGGTCAGAATTTCCCGAGCTTAACCATAATGAAACGGTTGGATGGGAAAACCTTAAAGAACTGACATCAAATTTTGTTCTTGTAGTTTTTAAAGACAGCACTGCAACTGCAAGAATCAAGGTCAGGATAGATACTACAGTTAAAATAATAAAGGATAATTTAAATAAAATAATAGAAATACCTGTTGAAGGTAAAAGCAAGCTTGCAAAAGCTATGTCTCTCATGTACCTGGGAGATATTGCAAGCGTCTACCTGGCACTTTTAAACGAAACAGATCCAACACCGGTAGACAAAATATTAGTTTTAAAAGCAGAGCTTGCAAAACTTGATAAAAAATAGGAAGGAGACTCACAGTGGATTATGATGTAAAAGATATCAGCCTTGCAAAAGAAGGCGCAAATAAGATCGAGTGGGCAGGGAAAGACATGCTCGTGCTTGAAGGCATAAGTAATGATTTTTCAAGGGACAAGCCGTTTAAAGGAAGGGCCGTCGGGGCCTGTCTTCACGTAACCTCTGAAACCGCAAATCTCATGATTGCATTAAAAATCGGGGGTGCAGATGTGTTCTTGTGTGCGTCAAATCCTTTAAGCACACAGGATGATGTTGCTGCGTCACTTGTTAAAGATTACGGTATTTCAGTTTTTGCCATAAAGGGCGAGGCTAACGAAACCTACTATAAGCATATAAATAGTGTTCTTGACAAAGCGCCACAGGTCTCAATGGATGATGGGGCCGATTTGATTTCTACGGTCCATTCTAGCAGGAAAGAGCTCATTGGCAAGATTATTGGTGGTACTGAAGAAACAACAACAGGAGTGGTAAGACTTAAAATAATGGAAAAGAAGGGAGTGCTCCAGTATCCAATAATTGCCGTAAATGAAGCAAAGACAAAACATTTTTTTGATAACAGGTATGGCACCGGACAGAGTACAATTGACGGAATAATGAGAGCAACAAATATCCTGCTGGCGGGTAAAAAATTTGTTGTGCTTGGTTATGGATGGTGCGGTAAGGGTGTCGCTATGAGGGCAAGAGGAATGGGTGCAAGCGTTATTGTTCTTGAAGTTGACCCCTTTAAAGCCATTGAAGCTAAAATGGATGGATTTGACGTGATGAATGCAATTGAAGCTGCAAGGATCGGAGATATTTTTCTTTCAGTTACAGGAAATTTAAATGTAATTGGTGAAGATATCTTGAAGCAATGCAAGGATAATGCAATTGTTGCAAATTCAGGGCATTTCGATTCAGAGATTGACCTGAATTACCTTAAGAAAAACTGCAAAAGCGTAAAAAAAGCAAGACCTTTTGTTGAACAGTACGAGATGAAGGATGGTAGAAGGGTCAACGTGCTTGCTGAAGGAAGGCTGGTGAACCTGGGTGCTGCAGAGGGCCATCCTGCAAGTGTCATGGATATGAGCTTTGCAAACCAGGCATTGAGCGCTAAATATATATTTGAAAACAGTAAAAAGCTTGAAAAAAAAGTATATGCAGTGCCGGAAGAAATTGACAGAAAAATAGCCGAGCTGAAGTTAAGGAGCATGGGTATAACAATTGATAAATTGACGCCGGAGCAGGAGGAATATTTAAACTCATGGGAGATGGGGACCTAAGAAAAAGTGGCAGCATCAATGTCAGGACGCTCATTTGGAACAAGAAAACTTTAAAACTTATTGACCAGAGAGAGCTGCCATTTAAGGAAATATATGTAAACTGCAAAACACCAGGCGATGTTGGCAGTGCAATCAAAGATATGGTTGTAAGAGGAGCTCCTGCCATTGGAATCAGCGCCGGGTATGGTGTAGCGCTTGCTGCCAGTGAGTTTACCGCAAAGGACAGGCTGGCATTTATCGCCCACTTAAAATCAAGTATTGGCATGCTGTCAAAAACACGGCCGACTGCGATAAATCTTTTCTGGGTCCTGGGCAGGATGAGTAGAGCCATTGATAAAAACAGCAATCTTGGAATAGACGAGCTAAGGAAAATAATTATCAGGGAAGCGGAAGATATTGAAGAAGAGGACCTGCAAATAAATTACAGGCTTGGTGAAAACGGCAAAGATATTTTTACAAATTCCAGGAAAAAATTAAAAATCCTTACACACTGCAATGCGGGTGCGCTGGCTACTTCCGGCTATGGCACTGCTCTTGGTGTAATAAGAAGCCTTAGGCGTGCAGGTAAAGTTAAAAATGTTATAGTTGACGAGACCAGGCCTTATCTTCAAGGTGCAAGGCTCACTGCCTGGGAACTTTACCGGGAAAAAATTCCATTTTTTATAATCTCTGATAATATGTCGGGCTATTTCATGTCGGAAGGGGAAGTGGACATTGTGGTAGTCGGGGCCGATAGGATTGCTGCAAATGGAGACAGCGCAAACAAAATAGGAACGATGAGCATTTCCATAATGGCAAAATATTTTGATATACCTTTTTATATAGCTGCACCCCTGTCCACCATAGACGCCAAAACAAAAAACGGTTTAAAAATTCCAATCGAGCAAAGAGACGAGGAAGAAGTAAGGAAAGTATTGAGTAAAATCATAATACCCGGATATATGCCTGTAAGAAATCCTGCTTTTGATGTAACGCCAAATCAAAATATTACTGCTATAATTACTGAAAAGGGTGTAATCTATCCTCCATTTGAAGAAAATATTAAAAAAATTTTTAAACACTAAAAGCGGAGTTGGTTATGAGTAAAAATAAAGCTATGGTACTTGCTGCAGGTCTTGGAACCAGATTAAGGCCGTTAACAGATCTAATTTCCAAACCAATGGCTCCAATAGTAAACAAGCCCGTTATGGAGCATATAATTGAATTGCTTATAAAGCATAATTTCAAGGATATTGTATGCAACCTGCACTGGTTTCCCGAAGCAATAAAGGAATATTTTGGCGCCGGTTCAAAGTGGGGACTTAATATTTCTTACTCTTTTGAAGAAACTTTGTTAGGGACCGCGGGCGGGGTTAAGAAAGTCGAGGATTTTTTTGAAGGCGAGACTTTCGTTGTTATCAGCGGTGATTCACTGACTGATATTAACTTGACGGATGTCCTGGAATTCCATAAAAAGAAGGGTGGCATTGCTACACTGGCACTATCCGAAGTTGAAGATCCCTGGCAGTATGGTGTTGTCCTGCTTGATGACAGTAAAAAAATTACAGGTTTTCAGGAAAAACCTCTAAGTGGTGAAGAGAAATCTAGCCTGGCAAACACAGGTATTTATGTATTCGAACATGAAATATTTGATTACATCCCCTCCGGAGCTTTTTATGATTTCGGTAAAAATGTATTTCCGGCTCTTCTTGATAAGAATGTTGATTATTATGGATTCAAACATAACCAATACTGGAATGATGTAGGAGGTCTTGATGAATATCAGAGGGGTAATTTTGATGCCCTGGAGGGTAAAGTTAAAGTTTCAATTCCCGGAATACAGATAAAAGACGGGGTTTGGGTCGGGAAAAACTGCAGGATTTTCGAAGAAGTTGTAATTATACCACCGGTATGTATTGGCGATAACTGTACCATTAAAAAAGGAGCAAAACTATTCGGGCCAATAATTCTGGGAGACAATATAATAGTTGATGAAAGGGCCGTGCTTTACAGAGGAATAAAATGGGGAGGCGGATATATTGGCAAAGATGCTTCACTCATAGGGGCAATTATTGGTTTCAATGCAAAAATAAAAGATAAAGCATCGGTACTGGAAAAAGCGGTAATTGGTTCAAAAAGCATAATAGGCGATGGAATAATTATCCATCCAAGCGTAAAAATTATGTCTAATGAGATTATAAAATAACGTTAATTCTGGTATTATAGACTTAAACCGGTAAAGTTATTTTATATAAGAATTGCTAAATAATTTAAATATAACAGAATTTTTAAAAGACACTATAATACCGCCAATTTGTTCGGTATGTGGAAAGATTTGTGCCGAATTTTTATGCCAGGATTGCAACTCAAGAATTAAATTTTTAGATGAACCTGTTTGCCGGTACTGCGGGAGACTTATTACTTTCAAAAATAATCCGGGTACTGGAATTTGTACTTTATGTAAAAATGAGAATTACAGTTTCTACAGGTTAAGAAGTTTTTCTTTATATAAGGAGCCGATAGTGAATTTAATACAAAAATTTAAATATAAAAAATATTATTTTTTGGCCAAATTACTGGCAGGATTTTTAAAAAAAGCTTATGAAAAGCATTTTAGCAGCGAAAAAATAGACTATATCGATACCGTTCCAAATTATGCTGCTGCCGGTCAATGTAGCAAATATTACAAAAGCCATATGCAAATTCTTGCAGAAGATCTTTCTAAAATAACCAGGATCCCATTTTTAAATAATATAATAAAAATCAGGGATACTTTAAAACAGCAAAAACTTGATTACTACCGGCGAAAGATCAATTTGACTGACGCATTTAAAGTCAGGAATTGCTTGTTTTCATATGGCAAAAATATATTGCTTATTGACGATGTTTGGACAACGGGGTCGACTCTTAATGAAATTAGTTCTATACTAAAAAAAGCAAAAGCTAATAAAATATATTTATTAACATTGGCGAGAGGAGCATAATTGGAAGAGAGAGTAAAAGGAACCGTAAAATGGTTCAACCCTGAAAAGGGTTTTGGTTTTATTGAACCAGAAAGCGGGGAAGATGTATTTGTGCATTTTTCCAGTATAGTGACCGAAGGTTTTAAGACACTGGAAAAAGGGCAGAAAGTAGAATTTGAAATTATTCAGGGAGAAAGAGGATTGCAGGCAAATAATGTAAATTTGGTGGTGTAGTCTTAAAAGAAAATCTAAGTTCATTAAGGAGTGATCATATGGAGTTTAAGATTAAAAGCAGGAACATGGATTTAAATGATGAATTGAAGGATAGGGCAGAGAAAAAAATCAAGGATAAAATGCTGAAATATTTTGATAGGATCATAAAGATGGAAGTTGAACTGATTTTGGAAAAAAACCCTAAGATAGCTTTGAACAACCTGATAGAAGTAACTGTTTTTACAGGTAGTGAGGTTTTAAGAGCAGAAAGCTCTGGTTCCGATATGTTTGAAGCCATAGACAAAGTCAGCAACAAGCTTGAACGATTGATTAAAAGATTTAGAGACAAACTTATCCAAAGAGGCAGAAAAGGCTATGAGTCCAGGATTAGTTCCGGTGCAAATGTTGAAAAAGAATTAAAGAAAATGATTGTTAAAACAAAAACGTTTACATTAAAACCTATCGCTCCTGAAGAAGCAGTTATCCAAATGGAACTTTTAGGGCATGATTTTTTTGTTTTTATCAGTTCAGAAACCGGGGGAACCGCTGTTGTTTACAAGAGGAAAGATAAAAATTACGGACTTATAGAGCCTGTTGCATAAATTATAAGTGAGCTTAGACAATCAAAACTTATTACATTTTAGGTGAAGCAAGATGCTTAATAAATTTACTAGTGTATTAAAATTTGGAGAAGGTAGAAAGCAGAAAAAATATGATGAAATTGTAAGGATGGTAAATAGTCTTGAGCCAGGCATATCCAGCCTGACAAACGCTCAGCTAGCTGCAAAAACCTTTGAATTTAAGGACAGGTATAATAAAGATAATAATATTGATAACTTGCTTGTTGAAGCATTTGCGGTAGTCAGGGAGGTTGCAAAGCGAACTATTAATATGAGGCATTTTGATGTCCAGATAGTTGGCGGGATCGTTCTTTTTGAAGGTAAAATTGCAGAGATGAAGACTGGAGAAGGCAAGACCCTTGTTGCCACGCTGCCGGTATTCCTGAATTCCATTACCGGAAAATCTGCCCATGTTGTTACGGTAAATGATTATCTTGCTAAAAGAGACAGCCAATGGATGGGACCTGTTTATAATCTTCTTGGCGTCAGGGTGGGATTGCTGCAGCATGGAAACACAACTGCGGAGCGCAGCATTGCCTATGATTGCGATGTTGTATATGGGACAAATAGTGAGTTTGGTTTTGACTACTTAAGGGATAATATGGTGATACACTCCGAGGAGATGGTCCAGAAAGGACACTCTCTTGCAATTGTTGATGAAGTTGACAGCATCCTGATTGATGAGGCAAGAACTCCACTTATAATCTCCGGAATTGCTTATGAGACAACTGAGCTATATAAAAAATTTTCACAGATTGTTACCCGGCTTATCAAAGATGAAGATTATGAAATCGATGAAAAAGCCAAAACTGCTGCTGTGACTGAAGAGGGTGTGGCAAAGGTTGAAAAAATTACGGGGATCGAGAACCTTTATGATCCGAGAAACTATCTTCATATTCATGCTTTAAACCAGTCTTTGCGTGCATATAATCTTTTTAAAAAAGATGTTGATTATATGATTAAAGACGGCGAGGTGTTGATTGTTGATGAATTTACCGGAAGGCTCATGATTGGCAGGCGGTACAGTGAGGGACTGCACCAGGCAATAGAAGCAAAAGAGCATGTTAAAATAAAAGAAGAAAACCAGACACTTGCAACAATCACGATTCAAAATTATTTCAGGATGTATGAAAAGCTTTCAGGCATGACAGGCACAGCACTTACCGAAGCTGCAGAGTTCAGGCATATTTACAAACTGGAAACATATGTAATTCCTACAAATATGCCAATGATTAGAGACGACTTATCAGATTTTATTTATAAGACCGAGGATTCAAAATATAATGCCGTTGTGGAAGATATAATTTCCAGGTATGAAAAAGGCCAGCCCGTGCTTGTTGGAACAATTTCCATTGAAAAATCTGAAAGGCTCAGCGGAATGCTTAAAAGGAGAGGGATCCCGCATCAGGTATTAAACGCCCGATATCATGAAAAAGAAGCAGAGATAATTGCGTTGGCAGGACAGCCAAAATCAGTAACAATTGCGACAAACATGGCTGGTAGAGGGACCGACATTGTGCTTGGTCCGGGTGTGGTGGCTGTGGGTGGTCTTCATGTACTTGGAACTGAAAGGCACGAGAGCAGGAGAATTGACAACCAGTTACGTGGAAGAAGCGGAAGACAGGGAGATCCCGGTTCAAGCCAGTTTTATTTAAGCCTGGAAGATGAGCTGCTGAGGCTTTTTGGTTCAGACAGGATTGGCTGGGTCATGGAAAGGTTTAACTTTCCGGAAGATATGCCAATACAGCATCCAATAATTGGCCGTTCGATTGAAAACGCTCAGAGGCAGGTTGAATCAAGGAATTTTGAAATCAGGAAGCACGTACTTGAATATGACGATGTAATGAACAAGCAGCGAGAGGTTATATATAAGAGAAGGCAAATGATTCTTGCAGAAAATGATTTAAAAAGTTATGCTCTGGAACTTGTCAAGGGTTCTATCAGCAGTATCGTTGATTTATATATCACTCCAAATGAATTTACTGAAAACTGGAATATCGATGATCTCTCAAGCTTCCTGGTTTCAATATTTGTAAGTGATTTGTTTAAAATGCCTGCTGTTGTCGAAAAAATGGAAAATGAAAGATTTAGGGTCAGCGAACTAAAAGAAGTACTGGCAGAAGAAGCTTTAAAGCTATATGAAAAACGTGAAATCAAGGTTTCCTTGGAGATTATGAGAAAACTTGAAAAACTTGTCATGATAAATGTAATAGACAACAGGTGGAGAGAACATCTCCTTGAAATGGATTATTTAAAGGAAGGCATTGGCCTCAGAGCTTATGGGCAGAGAGATCCCCTGGTTGAGTACAAGCATGAGTCTTATAATTTGTTTAAGGACCTGATTGAAGAAATAAAGGTAGACACCATTAAATTAATGTTTAATGCAAAGGTTGTTACCCAGGAAGAAGCCCAGGAGGATAGGAGCAGGGAAACTGTAAAAAACGTAAGGACCAGTGGTCCCGAAAAAGTAACCTCGGGGGATTCTTCAAAAGCTTCCAGGCCGGAACCTGCCAGATCAGAAAAAATCGGCAGGAATAACCCTTGCCCTTGCGGCAGTGGTAAAAAATATAAAAAATGTTGTGGCAAGTAAAGTAAATAAAGCAAACA
>CAZFFH010000005.1:0-6217 GCA_964518375.1 uncultured Actinomycetota bacterium | reverse complement strand
CTAACGTCACTTTTAGAGAAATTCTATTTTTTAAGGGACTGTCTTTGACCTCGATAATAAGAAAATAAAATTATCTCAGCTTGAGCATATGGCTGCATCCCGGGACTTATGGGATAATGCCGGCCGGGCGCAGGAAATAATAAAATCTGTAAGTGAAATAAAAGGGAGTTTTTCTATGCTTGCCAGGCTTGAAGATAAAATCGAAAACGTAAAAATAGCCATAGAGATTCTCGAAAACGAGGACGATGAGGCTCTGGAATCTGAGCTTGTGCTGAATTTGAAAGAACTTAGCGATATATTGGGTGACCTGGAAGAAGAAATTATACTTTCAGAGCAGTACGATTCTTATCCTGCAGTAGTAACTCTTCATCCGGGAGCCGGAGGTACGGAATCACATGATTGGGCAGAAATGCTACTGCGAATGTATAAAAAATGGTTGGATAAAAAGCGCTTCAAATACAGAATTATAGATTATCTTCCCGGTGAAGAAGCCGGAATAAAAAGTGTGACCATGACTATAAAAGGTAAAAATGTCTACGGACTGTTAAAAGGTGAGAAGGGTATTCACAGGCTTGTAAGGATTTCTCCTTTTGACTCATCAAAAAGAAGGCACACGTCCTTTGCTTCCGTGGATGTTATACCCCTTTTTGAGCAGGATATTGATATTGAAATAAACAAGGAAGATCTAAGAATTGATACTTTCAGGTCAAGCAGTGCGGGTGGCCAGCACGTAAATGTGACTGACTCTGCTGTCCGGATAACACATATACCAACAAATACTGTAGTTTCATGCCAGGATGAAAGATCCCAGATGTTAAACAGGCAAACTGCAATGCTTATTCTTAAATCAAAGCTTTATGAGCTTGAGATTAAAAAGAAGGAGGAAGAAATTAACAGGATTAGAGGCGAGAAAAAAGAGATAGGATGGGGAAGCCAGATAAGAAGCTATGTGCTTCAACCATACCAGCTTATTAAGGATCACCGCACAGGCATTGAGGTAGGGGATGTGGATTCAGTATTAAATGGAGAAATTGATATATTTATTAGAGGTTTTCTTGAAAAAAATTTACTCAAAAGGTAAACTCTTTAAATAATATGAATATGATCGAATTTAAAAATGTAACGAAGGTATACGAAGACGGCACTATTGCACTTAAAAATGTAAACTTAGTTATTAAAAAAGGTGAATTCGTATTTCTTGTGGGACCTAGTGGGTCAGGAAAATCCACGCTTATAAAACTTTTAATAAGGGAGATTCCTGTAACCACTGGGAGTATTTTTGTTGCAGGCAGAAATATTTGCAATCTTAAAGCTTCAAGGATTCCCCAACTAAGAAGAAATATAGGCTATGTTTTTCAAGACTTTAAATTGCTTCCTAACAAGACTATCTTTGAGAATGTAGCATTTGCTCTTGAGGTTATTGGCAAGCCTGCTTACGCTATAAGGGTTCAGGTTCCTCAGGTTCTAAAGCTTGTAGGGCTTGCAAATAAGATAAATTCTTATCCTCATCAGCTTTCTGCAGGGGAACAGCAGAGGATATCTATCGCAAGAGCTTTTGTAAACAGGCCACCGATACTTCTTGCAGATGAACCAACGGGTAATCTTGATCCGGCAACTTCTGATGGCATAATGAAACTGCTTTCAAGAATTAATTTGATAGGAACAACGGTAGCCATGGCTTCACATGATAAAAGTATTGTAAACTCAATGAGGCGAAGAGTTGTAGAATTAGAGGAAGGGGAAATCATAAGGGACCAGAAGAGAGGAGTTTACGGAAGTTGATTTTTAGGCCTAAATATTTTTTTGGAGAAACTTTTTCCAGCTTTAGAAAAAATTTTTTAATGTTTTTTACTGCAATTACTACTGTTGCCATAACCCTGTTTATTGTAGGGTTTTTTATTATTATTGTTTTTGATATCCAGGGAGTACTAAGTTCAATCAAAAACCAGGTAGAAATTGCAGTTTACCTTAAAGATAATGTTACAGACGAGCTCAAAACTTATCTTGAGAACGAGATAAAGGGCTGGGATGAAATAAGCCAGGTTAATTTTGTATCAAAGGACCAGGCATTAGAAAAGTTTAAAAAAGAAAATGAAGGAAGTGAAATATTAAAGGAAATTCAAGGAAATCCTCTTCCGGCATCTTTCGAGCTGGAGCTTAAGAGCCCTGAGAAAGTCGAACAGGTGGCTCTAAGATTTATGGATAAAGACGGCAACTTTATTGAGGGTGTAGATGAAGTTATCTATGGGCAGAATTATGTCCAGAAGTTATTTTCCATAACTGCAATTGTAGGCACCATTGCGTTTCTGATTATTGTTGTACTCTTGCTTGCCGCAATCGTGCTGATTTTTAATACGATAAGGCTTGCGATTCATGCAAGACGGAAGGAAATTGAGGTTATGAAGCTTGTTGGAGCAACAAACTGGTTTGTAAGATTGCCGTTTTTATTTGAAGGCTTTTTTGAAGGCTTTATCGGGAGCGTAATTTCAGTTGTCCTGTTATATTTCCTATCAAATTACTTGTTAATAAGGGTTGAAAAGGCAATAGTTGATACAATGCATATAAAAGACCTTGCAATACTTGGCAATAACAATATTATCCTGTATATTTACGCAGGCTTGGTTATATTGGGTGGGTTACTCGGAATATTCAGCAGCGGTTTTGCGCTGAAAAGATATATAAGTGTTTAACCAGAATTTTTATAAGTACTCTATTTTAGATTCTTTAGAATTATCACTTCATACCGGAGATCCAAGTTCAAGGAATTAATAGTCTTATATTGTTTAATTGAAAAAAGTTAATTTAAATGATCAGGATGCTTAAAAAAATAAATAAAAATACAGCTATCAGGCTTGTAATATTTTTATTGATGCTTTCTATTATGGCAAGTTCCATTGTTATTGTCCCGCTGCATAATCTTTATGCTCAGACTCTCGAAGAAGAGCTCGCACAGATAAAAAAGGAAAGAGAGGAAGCAAATAAAAAGATTGAAGAAGTTAAAAAGCAGGAACAAGCTTACTTAAAGCAGGTAAATGAAGTGGAAACTCAGCTGCTCTCGTCGCTTTCACAGCTTGATGATCTCAACATCAGGCTTGCTGAAGCGAAAAGTGATATTGACAAGACAACAATAGAGCTTGTTTTAAAAGAACAGGACCTGAATAAAATAGAGGATGAGCTTGACGGAAAAATTGCTATCCTGAACGCAAGAGTTGCAGCAATTTATAAAAACAGGGACACTAATATACTGGAAATACTGCTAAAGGCTGAAGATTTTATTGAATTCATTTCAAGGCTAAAGCTTATGAATTTGATTGCCCAGCAAGATGCCGAGATAATAAAGGAAATCAAAGATAAGCGTACTTCAAACCTGACTATTAAAAAGGCCATACTTGATTTAAGAGAAAAACAAAAAGACCGACAGGCAGAAGTTGCAAAGCTTGTTTCTCAAGCAGAGGAAAAACAGGCAGAAGTTGAAGGTATTTATAATGAGAAAGCAAATCTTCTTTCAAACACCAGGGCAAATAAAAATGCTCTTATTTATATGCAGAAAGATCTCGAGATCAGAGAAGCTGAAATTACCCGGATACTCGAAAGCTATAAATATGGCAATGCTCCCGGAGATAAGTTTATGTGGCCGGTAGCAGGTTTCTTAAAATCAGGATTTGGCATGAGGAGGCATCCTATATTAGGTACGATGAGAATGCATACAGGTATTGACATAGTGGCACCCAATGGCGCTCTGGTAAAAGCAGCAGACGGCGGCCAGATTATCCAGGCAGGGTATGACGGAGGGTATGGATATTCGATTGTGGTTTATCACGGTGGAGGTTTTGCTACAGTGTATGGACACCTTTCCAGGATTTTAGTTGCTGTCGGGCAGAATGTTTCAAGAGGTGAGGTCATTGGACTTGTGGGAGCTACAGGGTGGGCAACTGGGCCGCACCTTCATTTTGAAGTCAGGATTAATGGTGCAGCTCAAAATCCTTTGGGATTTCTACAATAATACATTTTTGTATTGTATTTATTAATATTATAATTTTTGATTATCGAGTATCCGGGATTGGGATGAAAAGACTATGAGAAAAAAATCAGTATTGAAAATAATAATTGCACTGGTTGTTACCGTGGTCATATTTGTAGGCGGATTTTTGCTTGGTTTTAGTTTTATTTCTTTGAAAGCCGGTATTTTCCAATCTGGCTTAAGCAAAAGTGCCGAAACAAATGCCAGTGAAACCAGCGCTGTTTCCGGAGATATTTTAAGTATAAAATCAATAGAAGACACTATTAATTTTGTACTATCAAATGCCATTAATATAAAAACAAAAGACGAATTAATAAATGCTGCAGTAAGAGGCGTTATAGACAGTCTTGGTGATAAATATGCAGATTATTTCCCAAGAGATGAATATAATCGAATTCTGGATTCTTACAGCGGGACAATGAGTGGCATAGGTATAGTAGTCACAACTGATGATGAGGGGCAGGTGGTAATCGTAAAGCCCATTGCTGACGCTCCGGCTTTCAAGAAAGGTGTCAAAGAAGGCGATATTATAATTGCTGTTGAAGGTAAAGATATTAAGGATATGACACTGGATACAGTCATTTCTTTAATAAAAGGTAAGGAAGGCACAGATGTCAACATTACCGTCTTCAGGCCTTCTGATAATAATAAACTAGACTTTAGAATCACAAGAGAGAGATTTTATGTACCAAATTATTATACAGAAGTACTCGAGGGCAGCATTGCTTATATCCAGTATATAGACTTCCAGGAAAATGGCGCAAAACAAATGGATAAGGAATTGAAAAAAATGGTAGATGGCGGTGCAAAAGGCATAATATTGGACTTAAGGAATAATTTAGGCGGTACACTTATAGACGCAGTAGACTTATGTGACCTGTTTCTAAATAAAGGTGTGATTGTAACCGTAAAAGGAAGGTCAAATAACAAGGAAAGCTTTGAAGAATTTTCAGCTAAAGATGGTGGTTATACTGAAATACCAATGATTGTTCTTATAAATGGTTACTCGGCAAGTGCTTCTGAACTTGCTGCAGGTGCCCTCAAGGATAATAACAGGGTAATTCTGTTAGGTGAAAAAAGTTTTGGCAAAGGAACTGTCCAGGTACTTGAAAGGCTATCCGATGGGTCTGGGATTAAGTTTACCACAGCAAAATATTACCTTCCTTCAGGAGTTACTATTGATGGTGTTGGTGTTCAGCCTGATATTTTGGTACCACTAACACCAGAAGATATAGAAGATTTGCAGCTAAACAGGGCAATCGAAGAGATTAAGAAAATGATCGAAAAGGATCTTTAAAAAAATGGCTAAGGGCTTTTTTAAAAATCGGCAGGTTAACCATGGAAAAAAGGGAAGATAAAAAAATTTTAGTTGCACAGAATAAGAAAGCAATGAAAGATTTCTTCATGCTCGACAGGTATGAAGCCGGAATAGCGCTTATGGGCTGTGAAGTTAAATCAATAAGGGAAAATAAAGTTAACTTGAAGGATTGCTATGCAAGAATTAAAAATGGTGAAATCTTTGTATACAACATGCACATATCTCCTTACAGTAAAAGCAGGATAGATGATATAAATCCTAAAAGGGTAAGGAAGCTTCTTTTGCACAGAAAAGAAATTAACAAGATTGCAGGCAAGCTGACCGATAAAAGCCTTACCATGATTCCATTAAACATATTTATGGTGCACGGCTTGGTAAAAGTTGAAATAGCCACTGCAAAAAGCAAGCTTAAAAGAGACAAGCGAAGAGATATTGAAGAAAGAGAATCAAAAATTGAGGTTAAAAGAGCGCTAAAATACCAGGCTGATAGCCGAAGACACAATTCGCCCTTTTAAAAATTTTAAAAAAGTGTATACTATGGATGCTCATTATATTTATCCTGGCTTCTTAGCAGGGGGCGATAGGATTCGACGGGAATAGGTTGAGCTTGGATTGCAAGTCAAGTGCCAAAACTTGTAAAAAAATGGAATAAACATAAATGCTAATAATAAAGAGTTAGCTTTAGCAGCCTAATAAACTAAGCTGCTACGTCTACAAGAAGGTGCCTGCACTTTTTGATAGGCGCCGATTGCAGGATACCTTATAACAGTTAGCCTGGGGCTGTTTGAAGGGAAAATTTTACAGGATAGTTTTTTGGGATAGCGTTCATATGATTCCAGGAAGCGAAAATTAGATGTGAACTAAACTTGTAGATATCT
>CAZFFH010000004.1:23222-37478 GCA_964518375.1 uncultured Actinomycetota bacterium | reverse complement strand
GCTCGCCAAGGTTTATACAAGTCTTTAGCAGCCCTTTTGCATCATATGCATTTGAAGGATTTACTATTTTTATTCCAGGTATTGTCATAAACAGCGATTCCAGACACTGTGAATGATGCGGACCCGTACCTGAACCTTCCCCGCCGGGCAGCCTTACTACAAGGTTTAGGTTGTACTGGCCTGCTGTCATAAACTTCATCTTTGCTGCCTGATTTAAAATACCGTCAAAGCATACCGCTATAAAATCTGAAAACATCATCTCAATTATCGGTTTCATGCCTAAAAGGGATGCCCCAATACCTGCACCCATAATGGAATTTTCTGCTATTGGCGTATCTATTATCCGGTCCGGGCCGAACTCATCATAAAGTCCTTTTGATACACCAAATACGCCGCCGTATCCCTGGCCAATTTCTTCACCTATCATTATTACGTTTTTATCCCTTAGCATTTCTTCCCGTATAGCTTCTCTTAAAGCCTCTGAATATGAAATCTCTCTCATTTTAAATTTATCCTTCCCGAATAAATATATTTTTGTTATTGTTCCATTGTAGGATCAAACTCAGGATATTTGCTTTCAAGTGCAAACTTGCCTGCTTCTTCGATAACCTTATCAACCTTTTTCTTTAGCTCTTTTATCTTTTCTTCTGGTGTGTTAGAAGATAAAAGCTTTTCCTCGATTCTTTTTATCGGGTCAAGCTTTTTCCACTTCTCGATTTCTTCTTTTGTCCGGTATGGGTGCTTGTCAAATGCAGAGTGGCCTATTGTTCTAAAGGTTTTTAGCTCAAGAAGTGCTGTCTGTCTTGTAGACCTTACATAATTAATTAGCTCTTTTGACTTTTGGTAAACTTCTGTCACATCATTTCCATCAGCAACATCTGATTTTATATTAAAGAAGGACGCTTTTTTATATATTTCAATATTACATGTCCTGCAATAATGTGTGCCCATACCATAGAGGTTATTTACACATACAAAAAATACAGGTACTTTCCAGATGTCTGCCATATTTAAGCTTTCATAGAAATTTCCCTGGTTTGTGCTTCCATCACCAAAAAAGCTCATAAGGATACTGTCTCCTAAGTTTTTTAGCTTTATTGCAAGCCCTACCCCGATTGATACAGGAAAAGTTGCACCGACAATTCCCTGGGCGCCAAGATTGTTTACTGACTTATCGGCAATATGCATTGAACCCACCCTGCCTTTACAGATACCTGTCTCTTTGCCTATCATCTCAGCCATCATTTGGTTAACGGTTGTCCCCTTCATAAGCTCCTGTCCATGACCTCTGTGAGTGGCTATCATGTAGTCATCCTGCCTCAAGTGTATTATCGTCCCTACTGCGGTTGCTTCCTCTCCTATTTCAAGATGTGTGGAACCAAATACAAGTCCTCTTTCTGCAAACTCGTATACTTTTTGCTCAAAGCGGCGTATAAGGTACATCTTTTCAAGGAATGTCAGCAACAACTGCTCATTACATTTCATATTTCTCTCCAGTTTTATCCAGATCTTTTATTTTAATTTAATATATGTTCCTTTGGAGTAACCGGTTTCTTTCCCGCAAAGCTCAACCATAACTTTTGCAGGGTCCGCACCCTTTGCAAGATTCAATAGATCTTCTTTCCGACATTTTTTTAAATTTTTATAGGATATTTTCCATACTCTCTTGCTGTTTTGTATAATGCAAAAAAGTTTTCTACAGGAACATCATTCTGGAAATGGTTTGAAGGACCGCAAATGTATCCACCTCCCGGAGCATAATCAGCAATCCTTACTTTTGTCTCATTTATAGTATCCTCTACACTTCCGCAAAGAGCTCTCTGGATGTCAATTCCCCCATGAAATACCATATCTTTACCAAACTCTTTTTTAAGCTCAGCTGAATTCATACCACTGGCTAAGGGTTGGACCCCGCTGAGGATATCAATACCGATATCAATGAATTCCGGTATTAGTTCTCTTATCGAACCACAGGAATGAAGGTATATTTTTGCTTCAGGGGCGATCTTTTTTACTTCAGATATGACCCTGCCCATTGGAACTTTTAAAAATTTTCTGAATAAGGACTTTGACATGAAAGGTCTGTCCTGCATACCGAAATCACTTTCAAATTCAATCCAGGTAAGATATTTAGCTATTGGAGTTATAAAATGAATATATAGCTCTGTAAAAATATCGCTTAATTTTGCAATAAGCCTTTCTGCCAGTGCTGTATTAAGGTATAGATCGGTAAAAAAATTTTCTGTACCCTTGAGATACTGATAATATTCCATGATAAAGCCAGAAATGGGACCAGTTGTTGTTATGCTGTAATCAGTATTTTCATACCAGTCTTTTGCCTGCTGTTCAAGACTTCTTATTCTGCCGGGATCCTTTATAAACGGACCTTTATATTTATCTATTTCAGAAATATCCGCATTCAGCAGCGGATGGTAGCAAATAAAATTATACTCTCCCTTTAGTTTGTAACCTATCCCCCATTCATTAAACCTGGTTCCTTCCCGGTCACTGTAGGATTTAAAATTTTCAGGTTTTCCAATTATTATATGCCTGAAGTCAGACCCTATTAAATCACTTATTCTGTAATCTACATATTCAGCACTTTTACCCGGCCTGACTTTTTCACCCAGAACTTTTAATCCAAGATGCTCCAGAATCTTAAAATAAAAGTTGTTTATCAGCCTGCTGTCTGTACCCCACAAATCAATGGGAATACGGTCAGGTTCCTTATGTTTTATAGCTAAATTAACTCTTTTGCGTGAATTCATTTCTTCCTTCAAGTAATTTTCCTTATATTTCTAATGTTTTTTTAATGTATACATTAATATGACTAATATGCAGATTGAAAATCTACGATTGAGTCAAAAACTTTGCCTTTATCCAGGCTTTGATAAGCTTTTACGTAAATATCATAAAGCTTTTCATATATTTCTGAATCTGGTCCCGGAGTATATTTTTTATCAGGAACTACCATACTGGACACACCTTCGCTAATAGAATTAAACAATCCCGCACCCACACCTGCAAAAATTGAAGCCCCAAGTACTGCAGCATCTGGTATTTTAAGGGTTAATACGTCCATTTTATACATGTCACACTGTATTTGGTTCCATATACCAGATTTTGCTGCACCACCGATTAGCTTTGCTGAAGTCACCCTAATACCTGAATTAATGATTGAATTTATAATGTCTTTCATCTCCAATGTAATACCTTCCATAAAGCATCTTGCAAGACAAGCCTTGTCATGGGCAAAAGTAAGTCCGGTAATAGTGCCTCTTGCATTAGCATTCCACCTGGGAGCAGCAGCACCTGCAAAGTATGGCAGCAGAAGCAGACCTTTAGAGCCGGCAGGGGTATTTTTTATAATCTCATCAAGGGTTTTATATACATTATCTTTCCCAATGGAATTAGAATTAGAGCTGAATAATGCTATCTCATCCCTGAACCACCTGAAAACTCCAGCAGCACCATTCTGTAGACCTTCCATCTGCCATTTTCCGGTTATTGCATGATTGGTTATCATATTCATCATGTTAGGATCCCTGAAAGGTTTGTCGAGGAGCATGATAGCGATACCGCCTGTACCAATAGAAACAGAGAGGTCTCCTTCATTGACCACTCCTGCACCTACAACTGCACTATTTTGATCTCCTGCCCCCACACATAGCGTAGTACCTTCCTTAAATCCGAAATCTGTTGATGCTTCAGCCGAAAGTTTTCCAATCACTGTGCCTGGAGGAAGTGGTGTAGAAAATTTCGAGCTGTTTAAATTAAAAGCATCCAATAGTGATTCCGACCAAGTCAGGTTATCGGTATCCCATAATCCGTAAAATGCAGAATCCGGGATATCTACCACAAATTCCTCAGAACCCAGTTTCTTAAGAAAATAATCATGAAGCTGGATTACTTTTTCGGTCTTTTTCCATATTTCTGGATAGTTCTTTTGAAGCCAGAGTATCTTTGGAAGAATCCAGGCTGGACCTAGAGGCAAACCTGTTATTGAGTAATATTTTTCAGCACCGATAATATTTCCTATAGCCTCGACTTCAGCAATGGTTCTTCCATCCTGCCAGGATATCATAGGAATTATTTCTTTTCCTGAATCATCAACAAAAATTGTACAGCTCCTCTGGGCTGAGATTGATATTGCAGCAATAGATAAAACATCTATAGCCGCTTTTTCCAGACATTCTTTTGAAGCTTCCTTTGCAGACCTGTACATTATCTTAAGATCCTGATCCACCCAGTTAGGTTTGAGGTAAATGCACGTATATTCCCTGTAACCGCTGGAAACTATATTTCCTTTAAGATCAAATATCGCAACTTTTGCGCCAGTTGTTCCTATGTCTATGCCCGCTAAATATTTTTCACTCATTAAGCCTGCCTGGTTTATTTTGAATAAAATCTTTGATAATACGCTAGGATTACCTGTTTATCCTGCATATCTTTTCCCAATAATTTCTTCTGCACTATAACTCCAGGACTCTTTCTCTTTCTTCCCTGATAGTCTCAACCAGGGCTCTGATATTTTCAATAGGGACATCATTCATGAGTTCCTGGGAAGGAGCTATTATCAGACCACCGCCTTTTCCAAGTATTCTGATGGTGTCCCTGGTGAGTTTCCTGGTTTCTTCAGATGAAATATAAGGTAGGACTTGAGTGTTTATCCCTCCGAAGAAAATAAGGTCTTTTCCATACTCTTTTTTAAGGAAAGCAAGGTCCATACAAGGCTGGACGGGCTCGAGGATTTTCAAGCCTATGTCAATCAGTTCGGGCAGAAAACTAACTATGTTTCCGCATGAATGAAGCATAATGGGAAGACCTGCATCAGTGAACACTTCCCATTCCCTTTTAAGCCTTGGAAGAATATATTTAATAAATGTATCCCTCGAAAAGAACCCACCGAATTGTGTCCCAAAATCATCTCCATGATGAGCAATTTTGAACCCCATCTCAACCATTTTTTTGGCATGCTCAACCTTGTAATCTGTGACCTTGTCCATCAATTCCTCAACTACTTTTGGATTACCTGCTATATTCAGCATAAATTCATTCCAGCCCATAATCGCATAAGATCTTTCATAAATACCAAAGTATCCTGAAGGCCATACCATGAATTTGCCTGACTGCTCTTTAAGATCATTTTCCCAGTCTGAAAAATTACCTGGCATATTAATATCCGGAGGAGTATAATTTTTTACTGCTTTCTCAATATCTGTTGACATATATGATTCCCTGCTTAAATGCGCGGGCATAAATTTGGCAATATGCTCTGTGGTCCTTCCCTGTAATGGATGAAAACTGCAGAAGAAGCTTCCTGCGCCTACCCTGATACCATTTCCCCAGTTATCATATACTACATTGTTTTCCCAGTCTGGATTGGCAAAACCCTTCTCATGAAGGTCGTTTATTATATCTTTCAGATCCCTGTAAAAAAGTGGTTTGTCCTGAAAAGTGAGTGTAAGATAAAAATGGTTCTCAAGATAATCATCCAGCTCTGAAGAGTTGCTAAGCTCAAGAGATTTACTTATCTCTTCATCCCTTGTTCTGTCTGCCAGGGTTATCTGGCTAGGTAAATAGTCGACTTCCTGTCTGTTTATAACTCTTAATACCCTTTCTTCTTTATTAAGTTTCATCTCATTCCTTTCTTTATCAATAACTTAATTTAACTAGAACTTAAACATGTTACATTTAGGGCCGGTACCGGAACTTTTTCTGCTAAGGATCAATATATCTTTTTTTAAATTTCTATTATAATCTGCTCTGGATATTTGCAAGGGCCGAAAATACACCTTTTGATTCAAGTCCCTCATATATCTTGCAATAAATATCGTAAAGCTCGGCATATATTTTCGAGTTTCCTGCATTAGGTACATATTTTCTATCAATTTTTACCATCTGGTTGACACCCTCGGGGATATCTTTAAAGATACCTACACCGACACCACCCATAACTGCAGCACCTAAAACTGCAGCATCAGTAACTTTAAGTGTTTCCACTTCAAGGTTATAAACATCCGATTGAAGTTGATTCCATAGTGACGAATTTGTTGCACCACCCATAATTCTTATATATTTTATTTTTATTCCCGATTCTGTTATTGAGGTTAAGATATCTTTCATCTCAAGCGTAATACCTTCAAGAAAAGCTCTTGCTACACACCATCTGTCATGACTGAATGCAAGACCGGCAAGAACCCCTCTGGCATTAATATTCCAGCGTGGTGCAGTTGAAGATGCAAAATATGGAAGAAGTATAAGTCCCTTTGAGCCTGAAGGTACTTTTGAAATGTTTTCATCTAGAATCTTGTAAACATTTTTGCCTTCTTTAGCTGCCTGTTCTTTTTCAAGTCTGGCAATTTCATCCCTGAACCACCTGAATACACCTGCAGCTCCAGCCTGGTGCCCTTCTATCTGCCATTTTCCATATATTGAATGATTTACCACCATGTTTTTGCCCGCAGGATCCCTGAATGCATCTTTAAGAAACGCGTTTGCATTTCCTGCCGTTCCCATTGATACCGACGCATACCCTTCATATATTACTCCTGCTCCGGTGGCTGCGCTATTCTGGTCTCCTGCGCCTACACATATGGGTGTGCCCTCCGAGAAACCAGATTTTTCTGCAATACCTCTAGTAATTATCCCAACCTGAGTACCAGAAGGAGTGGGCACGGGAAGTAACCCCTTATCAATTTCAAATAAAGATAGGATCTCATCACTCCATTTAAAGTTATTTGTATCCCACATCCCCCAGAAACCTGCATCGGGCACATCATTTATAAATCCTTCTGCACCAAATGCACGAAGAATAAAATCCTGTAATTGTATTATCTTATGAGTCTTATCCCAAATTTTGGGTTCATTTTTTCTTACCCATAGAATTTTTGGTAGAATCCATGTCGTATTAAGCGGAAAACCTGTAATCTCATAAAATTTAGCGGCTGATATCTTTTCAAGAATATCATCTATTTCCTCAGTGCATCTTGAATCCTGCCAGGATATCATTGGCCTTAAGAGCTTGCCATCTTTATCAATGAAAATTGTACAGCTTCTCTGTGTGGAAAAACCAATCGATTCTATTTTTTTTGGATTTACTTTAGATTTTGCTATTGCTTGCTTTGCAGTTGTCATTGCTTTCAATGCTAGCTCTTTTGGGTCCTGCTCTATCCAATTGGGTTTTGGATAGGAGCAAGTGTATTCATAATAACTGCTACCCATTATATTACCCTCAAGGTCAAATATGGCGACTTTGGAACCTGTTGTTCCTACATCAATTCCAGCAAGATATTTTCCAGGCATAGTTTATTACCCTCTTTAAAAAATCAAGTTTAAGCTTTTAATTACAATAGTAAAAAATCTCCATTTATTAATTAAGCACATTTTCTCTTTCTTCCCTTATAGTTTCAACAATAGCCTTTACATTTTCTATCGGTATATCATTCATAATCTCCTGTGAGGGAGCAATAATATAACCGCCGCCTTTTCCAAGTATCCTGATTGTTTTTCTTGTCAGGTCTCTCGTCTCTTTTTCAGTTATAAAAGGAAGTTTCTGAGTATCTATGCCGCCAAAGAATATTAAATCTTTCCCATATTCTTTTTTTAAATACTTCAAATCCATGCAGGGCTGGGTTGGTTCAAGGATTTTAAGTCCTGCATCAATCAAATATGGCAAATAGTCAATGATGTTTCCACAGGAATGAAGCATTATAGGTATCCCTGCATTTACATATATTTCCCAGAATTTTTTTACTCTTGGCAAGTAAAGCTTCTTAAAATCAGATTCTGAAAACAATCCTCCTGTTTGAGTACCAAGATCATCGCCGCAGTGGGCCACTTTAAACCCGAGTTCAACAGCTTTTTTTGCGATACCGATCTTATATTCTGTTACCTTATCAAACATCATCTCTACTATTGATGGCTTTAGTGCAACGTGAAGCATCAGTTGTTCAAAACCCATCACCAGATAACTGCGCTCAAAGATCCCGACATAACTTGTGGGCAAAACTATTATTTCCTTTGAATATTTTTTGAGATCCTCTTCCCATTCAATAAAATTATCTTTTTTATTTAGATCCGGTATTAAATATTTCTCTACCGATTTTTCCAGATCTTTTTCAAGAAAAGCTTCGTGTATTCTTTCCGGTAAAAACTTAAGGCGGTCTTGAATTCCCCTGTTTTTTAGTGGTTCAAAAGTTGGATTTAGGGACCAGTAGCCCATTTTAAATCCTGTCCCCCAGATATCATACAATATACCATTATTCCAATCCGCCCTGGTGTAGCCCAATTTTTCAAGCCTCTTTACTTCTTCTTTGATATCTCTGTAAAACATCGGCTTATCATTTAATGTGAAGGAATAATAGAAATGGTTTTCCAGATAATCATCCATCTCATCTTCTGAATCAAGCCCCAATGCTGCACTTATCAATTTATGCCTTGACCTGTCAGAAAATTCTATGTGGCTTGGTAAATAGTCAATATCTTTTCCTTCTATCAGCCTTAAGACTCTCTCACTCTTTGTATATTTTTCCGCCATTAAGATCCTTTCAATCAAATAAATTAAGTTCTAAAAAGTTCTACCTTCTGTTTTTATTTAATTGGTCAATATATACAGAAATAATTATAAGTGTACCGATAATAATACTTAATATATGAACATTAACACCTAACAAATTACCTCCATTGTGGATAGTAGCAATTAGAAGCGCGCCCAGCAAGGTACCGGTTATTGTGCCCTCTCCTCCAAATAAACTTCCACCGCCTACAACAACTGCAGCAATGACCTGGAGTTCATAACCGTTCCCTGCCAGTGGGAGCCCTGTCGCAAGCCTGCCTGCAGTTAAGACTCCGGCAAAAGATGCAAGCGCTGCAACAATAATATATACTGCATAAGTGTTTCTCCTTATGTTTATTCCACTCAGCCTTGCAGCTTCCCTGTTGCAGCCAATTGCAAAAATATTCCTGCCTAAAAGAGTGTATTTCGAGACAATTAAGGCAACTACTACAAGTACTAGCCATATAATAAATAAAGTGGGGATGTAAAAATAACTGTCACCAGCAAAATTAACAAAACTCTTGGATATGGGCGATATGTATTCAGCATTTGTTATAAAGAGCACAAAAGCTCTTACAATATACATCATACCTAGTGTTGCTATGAAAGGGGTGACCTTCATATCATTTATGATAACCCCATTAATCAAACCAACAACAGCCCCGACAATAATTGCTACAAACATTGACAGCAGGATCGGATAACCAGCGCGCATCATCATTGAGGCGACTATACCTCCCAGGGCCAGTACCGAACCAACAGATAAATCAATGCCTGCTGAAATTATTACATATGTCATTCCTATGGCTATTATACCCACAATAGATGTCTGTCTTGCAAGATTGCCAAGGTTACCCGCAGTTAAGAATTTATCTGTAGCAAAAGATAAAACAATGAAAAATATAATAAGAATTATACCCAACACTCCTACAGTAGATAAAGAGAATCTCCGCTTTTTTACTGAACCTGATAAATTATCAGATACTTTTTTGTTCTTAGATAAAGCCATTTTTACCCCTTTAAATCTTTAATTAGTTACATTAACTCCAGATGCCATATTTAATAACTTTTCCTCGTCATATTCACTTTTTGATAAACAACCCATGCTTTGGCCTTCATAGAAGACTATTGTCCTGTCGGTTATACCAATAATTTCCGGTAGATAGGTGGAAACTATTATAACTAAATTGCCTTTATTAAGGATGTCTTCAATTATTTTATAGATCTCAAATTTGGCCCCAACATCCACACCAACAGTTGGCTCATCAAAAATGAAGATTCTGCTATTACCGCATAACCACTTTGCAAATACGACTTTTTGTTGATTTCCTCCACTTAAGTTTATTACTTTTTGTTTAAGTGATGGAGTCTTTATACTTAATGCATCGACATATTTTAGTGCATTTTTTTTCTCTTTTACCAGATTTATAAAACCTGCCCTGGAAATGTTTCTATATGAAGCCAGATTGATATTTGTAGCAACATCCAGCCTAAGAGCCAGGCCTTCTTTTTTTCTGTCTTCAGGTAAAAAACTGATTTTATGTTTGATCCCATCTATTGGCGATTTAATATTAACTTTTACTCCATCAATAAATATTTCTCCCGAGCTATAATTGGCCCCGCCAAAAATACTTTTTGCTATACCTGCCATTCCTGAACCTATGAGTCCATAAAACCCGAGTGCCTCTCCTTCTGATAAATCAAAACTTATATTTTTAAATACATTGCTTTTAGATAAATTTTTAACTTCTAAAACCTTTTTTCCAATTTTCCTGTCTTTCAATAAGTATGAACTTTCAATTTTCCTGCCTACCATCAAAGAGATGATAGATTCTTTATTTGTTTCTGCTACTGGTATTGTTTTTACTTCCAAACCATCTTTAAGAACTGTAACTACATCACAAACTGAAAATATTTCTTCCAGACGGTGTGATATATATATTATCCCGATATCTTTTTCTTTAAGTTTCTGAATTAACTTAAATATTTGTTCAGTTTCTTCTTTTGCGATCAGTGCAGTAGGTTCATCAAATATAATTACTTTACTTTCCTGATGAATAATTTTTGCTATTAAAATCATGGCCTGCTCGGCTGTAGATAAATTTTTAACCGGTATCTTGGGGTCTATGTCTACATCTAATTCCTTCAATACTTCACTTGCAACACTATTCATTTTACCCCAGTCGACAAACCCTAATTTTTTTTTCGGTATCTTACCCAGGAAAAAATTTTCACCCACTGTAAGGTTATTTGCCAGATTAACATCCTGATATACAGCAGCAAGTCCGTACTTTCTGGCCTGGATAGGGCTTTTTATTTCAACTTTTTTTCCCTCAACATAGATTTCACCTGAGTCATAGTTATCATAAACACCCATTAGAATTTTTATCAGTGTTGATTTTCCGGCACCATTTTCCCCAACCAACCCGTGCACCTCACCTTTTCTTATAATAAGGTCTACGCCTTGTAGAGCACTCACCCCAGGAAAAGACTTATATATTTTATGCATTTTTACTATGACTCTTCCGTTTTCATCCATGACATCACCCTGTCTAATTTATCAATTTTAATCATCTGCTCTGAATATTTTATTATTCAGAGCAGATTTATCAAAATACTTTCAAAATGAATCCTTAGATTACTTTATCTCTTTTAGTGTAGGATCTAAGAATTCTGCTGCTTCCGTTGTACCTACGTCATCTTTGGTAAATATTACTGTAGGCATAAGATTATCCCTTGGTATTGTCTCCTCTTTCAGGTTTAATGTCCCACCTTCAAGGATTTTTAATGCTGCTTCCATGCAGTTATATCCGATTCCAAAAGGATCCTGGAGCACCAGTCCTTTTAAATTTCCATCCTCTAAACCGACAATAGCTTCAGGACTTGAATCCCATCCAATCAGGGTAATCTTGTCTGCAATGCCCTGCTCTGCAAATACCTGGATAGCAGCAGGAAGTGTTGGGCCTGCATCAAGGTAAATACAGGTCAACTCATCACCATAAGCTGATATCTGATCCTGAGTCAATGAAACTTCTTTCATTGGGTCAACATCGCTGTATACCCAATCTATAAATTCCATATCTGGAGCAAGCTCGAGAACTTTATCCTTAAAACCATTGCATCTGTTTTGAAGCGATACAAGACCTGCCAGTGCAGAATGTATAGCAATCTTGCCTGTTAAAGGCTTGTTGTTTTCCTTAAGGTAATTTACAAGAAATTCACCAGCCATTTCGCCACCGCCGTAGTCATAGGAAAGAAATTCAGCAGAATAAAGGTCAGAATATGCCTTAATTGAATCACCGCACATTACCGCCGGTATTCCTGCTTCTATAAACTTTCCTGCAATAGGTGCCATTGTTTCAGGATTGATAAGAGCCATTACAACTGCATCAGGTGCAGATACTAACACATCTTCAAGTATAGCTAGTCCTTCTTCTACTGCAGCGTCGTCTTTTGCAGCATAAAGTGTTGCATTAATCTTATCAGGATGTTCCTTGGCAAAATTCATTCCACCGATCCTGACATGATGCCAGAAAGGTTGAGCCTGTGATTTAACCACAAAAGCAATATCATAAAGTTCTGCTGCAGTTGTCTCAACGGCTGCTGCAGTTGTCTCAGCGGCTGCAGTTGTCTCAGCTGCTGCAGTTGTCTCAGCTGCTGCGGTTGTCTTACATCCGGTTAAGATACCGCCTGTTGCAAGCATCATGGCCAGCATAAAAACTATCGTAAAAATAACTACTTTTTTCATTTAAATTTCTCCTTAATAATACTATTATTAATTACATGCTTGATACGCATCTGCCGGAGTTATAATTATTTAAAATTTATAACCCTTGGCAGATGATAAAACTATTTGTCAATATTTATCACCTCCTAAATAAGAATAAGATTAATAGATTAATTAAATTTCCTATTATCCTCCTCTCTGTTAATGATTTAATGTCCACTTATATACATAATTTTAAAATATCTAAGACCATTTCTTTGCTATAGCTTTCAATACCCCAATGTTCAGCTGTTGTAAGAATATCATCAGCCATAGCATCAAATTCATTTGTGGGCATGTTAGCTTCAGCAAACGTAGTAGGCACATTAATTTTTTTAAACCAATTGACCAGTGCATCTATACCAGACTTTGCAGTTTTTTCACTGATTTCGCCAGTTATCCCAAATATCTCATTTGCAAAAACTGAGTATTTTTCAATTCTTTCCTTCAAGTGAAACTTCATGACTGCAGGTATTGACACAGACATTGCAGATCCGTGCGGCAAATCATAAAAAGCTGAAAATGTATGTCCCACCATATGGATAGGAGAATCAAAAGGACCAATTCCACATACATAAAACCCATTCCATGCAAATGTTGATGTCCACATCATTGTTGCCCTTGCTTGCGGATTTTTCGGATCTTTTAGAAGTATATCCATACAATCGATGACAGTTTTTATCATACCCTGTGCAAATCTGTCCTGCATGGGTGCCCATGGATCATTATGATTAATATAGCCTTCCATAAGATGAGAAACTATATCTGCTCCTGAAATCGCTGTCTGTTGTATTGGAATGGAGTATGTCAATTCAGGGTCCAGTATTGAAACTTTCGGAAACATCAGCGGGTTTACAAAACCTTCCTTTCTCCTTATTTCATCATTTGAAATAACTGAAGTGGAATTCATTTCAGAGCTGGTGGCAGGTATTGTTAACGCTGTAATAATAGGAAGTGCTTTTGTTGCTTCCCCTTCTCCAATAGCTAAATCCCAGACATCACCTTCATAAAAAGTTCCAAGCGCCATTGCTTTTACGGAATCAATCACACTTCCGCCACCCAGGGCAATTAAAACATCGGGTTTTTCTGATTTTGCAAGATCGATTCCCTTTCTGATATGCTCGACTGTAGGATTAGATTTGACTCCGAAGAAAGGAATTACTTCTATTTTTGCTTCTTTTAACGAAGCTAAAACTTTATCTAGCAGTCCGAGTGATTTTACAAATTGCTCATCGTATGTAACAAGTAAGGCCTTCTTCCCAAAAGATGATGTCACCTCACCCAGCCTATTAATATTACTCTCGCCGAAAATTATCTTTGTCGGTAAATGGTACTCAAATGGAAACATTTAAATTCCTTCCTGTAATATTTAATAAAAAATTATTAACTAACTAATTACGTTAAGTCAGCTACTGACTCTGTCATTCTAAAAGTTGTTTTAAGTTCAATATTTTCAGGTTTATAGTTATCCATCCCCTTTTTTATTCTATCAATTAAGACTTTACCCACAGTTTCTCCGATTTCCTCGAGTGGCTGGCAAATACCTGAAAACTCTGGTTTTATCAATGATACAAAACTGTAATAAGGAAATTGTGATAATTGGTCAAATACTATTACGGATACTTCCTCGGGTATTTTGATTTTATATTCTAACCTTGCTTTAAGTGCACCTGCAGCTAAATATGTGTTTGAACAGAATATTAAGGTTGGTGGATCCTTTAAATTAAGAAAACGCATAAACTCTCTTTTTGGAGAATCCTGATCCCAAGCATTATAAATACCTGATATATAGTCTTTTCTAGGCTCTAACTGATTAATTTCCAGGGCATCCTTATAACCTTTGAATCTTTCATCATCTGTATAACATTTTAAGAGCCTCATTATAGCTATCTTTTTATGTCCCCTTCGAACTGCAAGAGACATGGCGTCAAAA
>CAZFFH010000004.1:21133-23122 GCA_964518375.1 uncultured Actinomycetota bacterium | reverse complement strand
CATTATAGCTATCTTTTTATGTCCCCTTCGAACTGCAAGAGACATGGCGTCAAAAGTGGCATTGTAGTTATCAACAGTGACACTGTCACATTTTATGCCTGATATGAGCCTATCCAGTAAGACTACAGGAATTTTATTATCTAAACACTCCTGCACATGTTCACCATCATAACTGCCTGAAGCTATTACAATCCCATCGACCTTTTTATTTGCTAAAACTTTGACCTGCTTTTTTTCAAGAGATATATCATTACCATAATTACTTAAAATCATTTGATAATTATTTTTACTCATATAGTTTTCAAAAGCCCTTAAAATAGGGGGAAAAAATTGATCTGTTATAATAGGTATAATTACTCCAACAGTATTTGTCCGTTTTGATTTTAAACCACTTGCAAGTGGATTTATATTATAATTAAGTTCTTTAATTGCTTTATCTATTTTTTCTTTATTTTTTTCGTTAACTCTTTTACCATTCAAATAGCGTGATATTGTTGCTTTTGAAACACCTGACACTTTTTCGACATCTAATATTGTTTTTACCAATTTAATACTTCCTTGAAAGAATTTAAAATCGTTCTCATTTATTAATCATATTTATTTATTTATTTAAATAATTAAAAATTATTTGAAATTTTTATGCTCAATTTATAGAATTATAATTTGAGAATGTTTTCATATTTTACATTATATTCTGTAAATTATGGTTTGTAAAGTATTATTTTATTTAATTTATCAATTCAGACATTACAGCTGAAATAATCAAGCTGCTTAAAGAATTGTTATGATTTTAAGGATATAACCAAATATTATTTTGAAAAAAATAACTGATCCGGCACTGCTTTTAAAGATTGGGCATAATGTGTAGATATTTTTGAGTAGGCAAAGCTTTTTTAGTTTATGGTAATAATAGATTATATTTTGCTTTTTATGTTACTTTAAGGATAATATCTCTTGTATTTATTCTTCCTAAACTGTGTAATCCATTTCCTAAACCTTTCCAGTGGCTTAGGTTCTAAAATACCGTGTGTGTCTTAATAAGACTAAAGCTGGTAGAATTAAACACTTTATTTAACCAGGAATCTTTTATCTGTTTGTATCTTTCCTCAATCTGTCATCTAAATTTGCAGTCTTTTACTGCACCAGCCGGATTTTTTTATTCTTTATCTTTGAGTTTGCTGTATATTTCAATGACTTTATCTTCATTTTCATCATATATCGGCTGCAGGTGCCCAGTATAATTTATCTGTGAAATATATGGGAATTTTTTATCTATAACAACAACATTTATGGCCCCCTGTCTTTGGATCAGGGATCTCCAGCGCTGGCTGGGAATTTGAAGCCAATTAATCAGCAGGGCAATAATGACACCACCGTGCGTTACAACTCCAACATTGCTGCCTTCAGGATTTTCATTAACTATTTTATTTATTTCGTTTCCTGCTCTTTCTAAAAGAACTTTAAAGCTTTCCCCGTCTGGTGGTGGGTTGTTATAGGGATCAGAAAGCCAATTCTGGTAGTCCTGCTTGTAACCGGTATTTATATTTTCAAATGTCAGGCCTTCCCATTTTCCAAAATTAAGCTCTTTGAGATCTTCCCTGATATTTATTTTAAGGTTTAGCCCGCCAGCTATTATATTTGCTGTTTGAAGTGCCCTCTTTTTAGGACTGCTGTAGAAATTTTCAAAATTAACCCTGGAAAGATACTTCCTGGCAAGCCTTGCCTGTTTTATTCCAGTCTCTGTCAGGATAGTATCCTGTGATCCCTGATAGCGGCCTTGAGAATTCCATTCGGTCTGCCCATGCCTTATTAAAAACAATTTTACACCCATTAACACCCCTCCAAAATTTGAAAATATCTTTTACTTTTTAAACATTTTTAATCTTTGGTATTTAAATTGTCAAGCATTATATAAATATTGTCATTTAAAAGTTAAAAGTGCACCTTTTTTTAATGATTTAAAAATTAAAGATACACTGATTTTTTTAA
>CAZFFH010000004.1:13430-21033 GCA_964518375.1 uncultured Actinomycetota bacterium | reverse complement strand
CTAAAGTTGATGTTACAATTTATTTTGCCAAATATTCTGATAACCAGGCATATCTTGAACTTGAAATTCGAAAAATTTCCAAAGATGCTAACTTTTATAAAACAGTTATTGAAGAATTAATAAAAGGCCCTGTAAGCAAAGAGCTTTATCCTACAATTCCATCCGATACAAAAGTCAATTATGTCACCGTCACAGATAACCTGGCAACTGTTGATTTCAGTAAGGAAATCATTACAAGTGCTGAGCAAATACCCCACAGTTCCACAACAGAAATACTTGCTATTTATTCAATTGTGAACACTTTAACAAATTTCGAAGAAATAAAAAAAGTCAAAATAACAGTGGAAGGTAAAGACAGTGGCCAGATTGACGGGCTCTATATTGAAGATTTTTGGGGGCATGTTGGTATTTATGAAACATTTAGCCGCGACGAAGAAGCCATCGGAAAGAATATAATTCAACAGTAAAGCTTTAAAATATGACAGAACCTGAAAGCCAGATAAGGAACATCAGCAATCATTTTTCCAATTCATTTAAAACAATAAATGATGAAAGGCTTCGCGTCGGATGGCTTTGCACTTACACGCCTGAAGAAATAATTCTTTCTGCAGGATTTTCTCCAACCAGGATACTTGGTGAAGACAAGGGCAATAAAGCTGAGGGTTACTTCCCTACAAACTTCTGCCTCTATCTAAAGTCAAGCTGGGAAAGCATATTAAATGATACCAACAAGTTAAGTGCAATTGTTTTTGTTAATTCTTGCGATGGCATGCGAAGATTGTATGATACCTGTAAAAACTACAAACCGCAGACTCCATCATTTATGCTGGACGTTCCCAGAATAAATACTGACGCTTCACTGGAGCATTTCTCCAACAATTTATTTGAGCTTGCAGGTTTTTTAGGGGAACTTAAAAAATCTAAAATTGAATTTGGTACTTTGAAAAAGTCAATAGAACTTGTTAATGGCAAAAGGATTCTTTTAAAAAAATTAAACCATTACTATAACCAGTTCAATGGCCTGGTAGACAATCCAGATTATTTTGATATTTTGAAATTATCCATGATATCGGAGCCAGAAATATTTGTTCAAGATTTGCACACTTACCTGGGAAAAATTACAGAAGAAGCAGCAACAATTGAAATCGGGTATGATGGAGCAGTCAAAACTAATTACGATTCTTTCGAAGGTTCAATCCCACCCAGGATAATGATCATTGGCAACTTTATAAATGAAAGCAAGCTTTGGGAAAGTTTTAAAGAATTGAATTGCAAAATCGCTTTCACGGATCTTTGCAATTCAAGCAGGTATTATGAAGGGCTCGTGGAAGATAAGGGAAACGCTTCTAAAAATAATACTATTGAAAACCTGCTTGGAACAATTGCAGCAAGATATCTAAATAAGCCTCAATGTATGAGAATGGCAAATCTTGGGATAAAATTAAAAGAGGTTAAAGAAAATATTATAAATAATAATATAAAAGGTGTAATTTTCTTCAGCATGAAATTTTGCGATAACACTCTCCTTTTTTACCCGCTGCTGCGGCAACATCTGGGCGAAACAGGTGTGCAGAGCTTATTTCTGGAAATTGAACATAATAATTTCTCAGAAGGCCAGATAAAAACAAGAATCCAGGCATTCCTGGAAATTTTGTAAAATCATTTAGGTAAAAAGAAAGTTTAAAAAAATGGGATTTGCTGAAAATATTAGAGAAACAATAAAGATTCAGATTCAAAAAAATCTTACCAGGGATTACATAGAAAAAATACTGGGTATTGTTGGAAGCTGGCCGGTTCTTCCTGTTTATGGAATGACATTTGCTTCTAAATCTGACAAATATTTAAATACTTTAACTATTAAAAATATAAAAAAAGCTTACTCTAAAAAATATCCCATCGCTTATGGTTCTCTTTTTCTTCCATATGAATTGCTGCATTCCCTTGATTTGGTACCATTCCTGCCTGAAGTAATGGCAGGATTTACTGCCGGGATAGGAATTGCAGATAAAACCTTGAAAGAAGCTTCGGCCCGATGGTATACACCTGATCTTTGCACTTTCCACAGAAGCGCATCAGGCGCAGTTGAACTTAACCTGTTTCCTTTACCGCAGTTTTTAATTTGTTCAAGTCTTGCATGCGATGCCGCACAAAAAACTTTTTATATTGATGCAAAAAAATATAATATTGAGGATAATTTTTATCTTATAGATGTTCCTTATAAAAAAACTGCTGATTCCATAAAATACCTTGCATCTCAGCTTGAAGACATTAGTGCAAGCGTCAGTAAAAAAATGGGAAAACAGCCGGATTTGGGCAAGTTCAAGAAGACAATAAGATTATCAAACGAATTTAGGTACTGGGCGTCAAAAGTGAACGACATTAGGAAAGAGCTTTTAATTTATCCAAAATATTTCAATGGGTTAAGTTATATTCTTCCATTTCATGGTTTTGCCGGAACAAAAGACGCAGTAGTTGTCTATAAAAATATTTATTTTGAGCTTAAAGATTTTCTTGAAATGCAAAAAGGATTGTCCGGTAATAAAAAAAGTGGCTCTAACAATAAAATAAAGCAGGATATCGGCAAAACTAAAAGGATATTATGGCTTCATCTTAAACCATATTATAAAAACAATATTTTCGAAATTCTGGAAAGTAATAATTGCAGGGTTGTCTTTGAAGAAATCAGCCATGTTTACTGGCCGGAACTGGACGAGGAAAAACCTTTTGAAAGCCTGGCATTAAAAATGTTATCTCACCCGCTTAACGGAAGTGTTGAAAACAGGATGGCAGCCATACTTGAAATGGTTAGAAGCTACAGGATAGATGGTGTGATATTATTTTCACACTGGGGATGCAGACACAGCAACGGCAGCGCAAGGATAATAAAAGATACTTTAAGAAATAATAATGTTTCTACTCTTATCCTTGATGGTGATTGCCTCAATAAAAATAATTCTTCAGAGGGCCAGATCCTGACAAGACTTCAGGGTTTTATAGAAATAATTAACTCTAAGCAGAGTTAATTTTATAAAAATACTAATTATATACCAAAATATATACCATTAAAGAAAGGGCATGAATGTACACTTGCGGAATAGATGTGGGCTCAGTTTCAACAGAAGCAGTTATTTTATCCCGGGATAATGAAAACCCGGACGCTAAAGGCAAGATTATTTCTTATGTTATTATTCCAACAGGTGCAAGCAGCAAGGATGCAGCACTCAAAGCTTTTGAAGAAGCCTGCCTGAAGGCGTCTGTAAGCAAAGAAGATATTTCTTCGATAGTAGCAACTGGGTATGGCAGGATAAATATTCCTTTTGCAAATAAAAATATAACTGAGATAAGCTGCCATGCTCGTGGTGTCCTTAATTACTTTACGGCAGCAAGGACCGTAATTGATATTGGGGGCCAGGATAGCAAGGTAATAAAGCTTGACGCGTTTGGAAACCCGGTAGACTTTTTAATGAATGACAAATGTGCAGCTGGGACAGGCAGGTTTTTGGAAGTTATGGCACGAGCTCTTGAAATAAAACTTGAGCATTTTGGTGAGATTTTTGCCAAAACAAATGAAAAAGTTGACATATCTTCCACATGCACTGTTTTTGCAGAATCAGAAGTTGTATCACTTATCGGCCAGGGCATAGATAAGAATAAAATTATAAGAGGATTGGTTTATTCAATTGTAAATAAGATTGTATCAATGGTCGAACGTATAGGACTTGAAGAGCCTGTGTGTATGACCGGAGGAGTCGCAAAAAACCTTGCAGTTGTAAAAGCCCTTGAAGAAAAACTTGGGGTTAAACTAAATATACCTGAAGAACCTGAGATTACAGGAGCTCTGGGAGCAGCTTACCTGGCTAAGTAAGATGTCTAAAGTAATCAATTAAACAACAGATAGTTTTCTAATAATTTTATAGCAAAAAAATCTTATTTCAATTATTTTTCAAGAAGATTTTTTAGTCTTCTTAACCCTTCCATTATATTTTCCTTGGATGTTGCGTAAGAAAGTCGTATATATTCTTCTTTTTCTCCAACATTTTTTACTCCAAAAGATGTTCTTGGTAGAACCGCAACATCAGCTTTATGCATAATCAGCTGCTGCAGCTCTCTTGAATCCTGTAACTTTAGATTTTTACATACTTCTGTCACATTTGGAAATACATAGAATGCTCCATCAGGAACCAGGCATCTAATACCTTTAATATCATTCAAGCCTTTAACAATCAGATCTCTTCTTTCCTTAAATTCCCTGACCATGTCATAGGTAGCATCCTGTGGTCCTCTGTAAGCTTCTATCCCGGCATATTGTGTAAATGTTGCACTACAGGTATCAACATTTGTCTGGAGCCTTATTGCCTGTTCTGCCAGCTCTTTTACCATTACTCCATACCCTAGTCTCCATCCTGTCATGGCATATATTTTTGAAAAGCCATCAAGAATAATAGTTCGCTCTTTCATCCCGGGAATTGAAGAAATACTTTTAAACTGCCCGCTATATATTATCCTGCCATATATTTCATCAGATAAAACCCATATATTATTTTTAATTGCAATTTCAGCAATTCCTTCAAGATCTTCCCGGCTTAAAATCCCACCCGTGGGATTTGCCGGTGAATTTATAACAATCATTTTTGTTTTTGCTGTTACTGCTTTTTTCAGATCATTTATGTCAAATGAGAATTTTTTTTCTTCAAGCAAAGGAAGAGGAACAGACTTACCGCCAACAAAATTTATGATAGATTCATATATGGGATATCCGGGATTTGGATAAACAACCTCATCACCTTCATCAACAAGTGCATGTATCGCATAAAAAATCATAGGTTTTACACCTGAAGTTATTAAAACCTCATCGGGGCAAACATCAATCCCCCTTGTTTTACTTACATATTTTGCCACTTCTCTTCTAAAATCAGGAATACCGGCAGGAGGACCGTAATGAGTCTTATTTTCTTCAATAGCTCTAATACCTGCTTTTTTTATATTTGAAGGAGTATCAAAGTCGGGTTCACCAACACCAAAATTTATAATATCTTTGCCCTCTTCCTTGAGATTTGTAACTTGTGCCAGAACCATAAAAGCATTTTCAATACCCAGCCTGTCCATTCTTTTTGCAAATTGCATTTGAGCCCCTCTTTCCTATGGACTTAATCTTTTAGTATTTTCTATAAAATCTTGCTTAATATTTTTTAAAAATTGCCCGTCCATTAATATTCTGACTGCAGTCATCGCTATTGATTTCATTCCAACCATCATACCATGATAAGCAGTTTCAGTTTTACCGTAATTTAAGAATTCAACAGTATGAAGAGCACATCCTCCTTCTGCAGTTTTTACCATCGGATGTAATACCGGAATACAGTAGCTTAGATTTCCAATATCGGTTGAGCCTAACAGGAATGGTTCATCGTCAAGCTTTTCACCGAATGACCCAAAATTTTCCTCATATTCCTTAATTAAAAAGTTGTTTTTTAGAAGGTCGTTTCCAGGATCTTCAAAAACTGATATAGTCAGCTCAGCTCCAGTCTGAAGTGCTGCACCTCTGGCGCAGTTTTTTACTTTCTCTGCTACTTCATTTAAATACTTGCGCTGTTGTGACCTTATTTGAAATCTTGCTGAAGCAGATTCGGGAATAATATTTACCGCATCTCCACCTTTGATTACATTTCCGTGGATTCTTACATCCTCCCTTAATTGCTGCCTTAGCGCATTTACAGAAGTGAAAAGTAGTATAACTGCATCAAGGGCATTTATTCCTTCATCAGGCGATGCCGCAGCATGAGCAGCCCTTCCTTTATAATTAAATTCAAGCCCGTCAACAGCCAGTACTATCAGCTTTGTGTTATTTCTTGAACCACCGTGAAACATAAGAACTACGTCTATGCCCTCGAAAGCTCCATTTTTTCTCATCATGCCTTTTGCATCCATACTTTCTTCAGCAGGTGTTCCCATGCATATAATCTTTCCGCACAGGTCTCTGCCAAGTTTACTCATAGCAATTGCAACATTTACTGAAGCAGAAGCAATTATGTGATGATGGCAAGCATGGCCAATATTTGGAAGCGAGTCATACTCTGCAATAAATGCAACGGTTGGACCTGGCTTTTCAAAGCTGAACTGGGCCCTAAATGCTGTATCAAACCCACCCAGGCCTTCTTGAATTTGAAAGTCATTCTTTTTAAGTTCAGCAATAAGATAGTCTTTGGTTTTAAATTCTTTGGCGCTGAGCTCCGGGTTGTCAAATATATAATTTGCCATTTCAATACTGCGCTCCCGGAACTTATCAGTTTCATATGCTGCTTTTTCTTTAAGTAATTTCATCTTTATTATATCATCCTTGCTGATTGTCATATTCCCTCACCGCTGTTAAATCTTTGTAAGTAAAATTTTTTATATCTGACTTGTGTCATTATTTCTGCTTCTTATATTCAGCATTTATCCTGATGTAATCATAAGATATGTCAGTCGTATATATTTTAGCATCAGAGTTGCCAGAATTTAAATCAACTGTAAATTTAAGATGTTTGTTTTTCATGAGCTTACTTCCATGTTTCCTGTCATACTGGATTGCCTGCCCGTCTTTCATTACTGCAAAATCTTCAAAATAAATATCTATCTTAGTCTGATCGACCTGGTTTTGGACTGAACCTATTGCTGCGGCTATCCTTCCCCAGTTTAAATCTTCGCCAAACATGGCAGATTTGAATAAAACTGAATTGGCAATCCTTTTACCAATGTTCCTTGCTTCATTTTTATCCTTTGCCTTTACCACATTTATTTCAATTATTTTTGTGGCTCCTTCACCATCTTCGACAACTTTAAGTGCCAGAGTTTTCAGCACATAGAAGAGAGCGCTTTTAAAATTTTCAAAATTTTCACCTTTGCTCGTTATTTCTATCCCACTTGCTCCGTTAGCTATGATAAGTATCATATCATTTGTACTTTGGCATCCATCCGTGGAAATGCAGTTAAAAGTGTCATCAACGCATTCAAACAAAACTTCATCCAGAAGTTCGCTTGCTATTTTAATGTCTGTTGCAATAAATGACATTGTGGTTGCCATATTTGGTTCAACCATAACCGAACCTTTGCCTATTCCCCCTATGATTGCTTCTGCGTCATCCTGTTTAAATTTTACTGCAATTTCCTTTGTATTTTTGTCAATTGTAAGTATTGCCCTGGCAGCGTTATGGCCGCCATGCCTGTTCAGGTTCTTGCTGCAGGTAATGATGCCTCTTTCTATTTTATCCATGGGAAGCTGCTTACCAATCCTGCCTGTGGATGCGACTAGAATATTTTCTTTATTTAAATTTAAATATTTTGATGCAAGCTCAATAGTCAGCATGCAATTTTCAATGCCTCTGCTTCCGGTACATGCATTGGATATTCCACTGTTTATTATTATTGCTTTTATGTCCCTGGTTTTTTTTAGCTGTTCCTTGTTTAAAACCACTGGTGCAGCAGCAAACTTATTTTTTGTAAACGTTCCACTGCAGGTTGACTGTTCGGGAGTGAATAAAATGCAGAAATCTTCCCTAAATTTTCGTATACCACAATGGCATGATGAAGCAAAAAAACTTCTTACATCCGTAATTGTTCCTTC
>CAZFFH010000004.1:11203-13330 GCA_964518375.1 uncultured Actinomycetota bacterium | reverse complement strand
TAAAAATTATTAAATATTTTATAACATCAATTAAAATTTACTTTGAAAGGAGCATGAAATGTTTAAGTTTGGGGTATCTTCTTTTATATGGTCGGAAAACTTTTCAAAAAATGATTTAAACCTGATTAAAACAGCAAAAAATCTTGGTTTTGAAGCAATAGACTTACTGATTTCACACCCGGAAGATTTTCCGGTAAAAGAAGTTAGGGAGATAACAAAAAGTATAGGAATAGAACCTACAACAATTACTGTCTTAAATAGAGAAACTAACCTTATTGATCCTGATATAAAAATTAGAAAAGCAGGTATTGAATTTTTAAAGAAATTAATAGACATCAATACAGCAATAGGTTCTAAGATATTGGGAGGCGTTAATTATGCGGCCTGGGGTTATCTATCAGGTAAACCTCGTACAGAGGATGAATGGAAAATGTCAATAGAATGTATGAGAGAAGTAGCAAATTATGCCAGGCATGGTAGCGAAGTGGTTATAGCAGTTGAACCTGTAAACAGGTTTGAGACACATTTTCTAAATATCGCAGAAGATGCTGTTAAATATTGCAAGGAAGTTGGCACTGATAATATTAAAGTGCATCTTGACTCATTCCATATGATAAGGGAAGAATTGAACTTTACCAAAGCTGTCAAAACATGCGGTAAGGAATATCTGGCATATGTTCATGTGTGTGAAAACAATAGAGGCATACCAGGCACTGGATTAGTGCCATGGAAAGAATTTTTCTATGCACTAAAAATTATTGGCTATAATGGTCCTATGGTTATTGAGTCATTCGACCCAAGTTTTGAGGAATTAAATAGATTATGTGCAATATGGCGAAAATTTGCCGAAACAGGTGAAGCCCTTGCAGTAGAGGGACTTAAGAATTTAAAGAATATTGAAAAAGAAATCATTACTTTATAAACTTTATTAGAATAGAGGGACCAAATGAAAAAACTTATAAACGATCCAAAAGAAATAGTAAATGAACTAATTGATGGATATGTTTTGTCACAAAGTAACATTGTTAAAAAAATTGAAGGTTACACTGTCATAATAAGAAAAGATATCCCGATCAAGGATAAAATAGCGATTGTTACCGGTGGCGGATCAGGACATGAACCCTTATTTTTGGAGTACGTTGGTAAAGGAATGGCAGATGCAGCGGCACATGGACAAATTTTTGCTTCTCCTTCTTCTGCTATTATACTTGAAGCAATAAAAGCAGCAAATAGCGGCAGCGGTGTACTACTGGTCTACTGCAATTATGCTGGCGATGTCCTAAATTTTAATATGGCACAGGAAATGGCAATAGATGAGGGAATAAAAGTAGATCAGGTACGTATAAATGATGATATTTCTTCGGGACCTAAAAATAATAGAGAAGTAAGGCGTGGTACCACAGCAACTCCTCTAATTTTAAAAATTGCAGGTGCTGCTTCAACAGCAAATCTCAACTTCGATACATTAAAGGCATTAGTTCAAAAGGCAGTAGATAATTCCAGATCGCTTGGTGTTTCACTTTCTGGATGTACACTACCAGAAACAGGTCTAGCTACTTTTTCTCTTGAAGATGGAAAGATGGAATTTGGAATGGGCCTTCATGGTGAAGCAGGAATCAAAAAAGTAGATATAATGACAGCTGACAATACTACGCAGACAATTCTTGATTTATTGATTGAAGATCTTCCTTTTAATAAGGGGGATGAAGTTATTGCATTAATTAACAGTTACGGTTCAACAACAAAAATGGAAATGTATATAATTGCCAGAAAGATTCATTCTTACTTGCATCAAAAAAATATATCAATATATTCTACCGAGATAGGAGAATTCTGTACTTCGCAGGAAATGGCCGGGGTATCTATTACTTTAATGAAACTTGATGATGAACTGAAGACATATTATGATATGCCCTGTAATGCCCCTGGTTTTAAAAAGTTATAACGTAAATTTTAAATAAAAATCTTTATTTAGAATTTTCTTTAAACCACAATCCTTTTGCCTGAGAGTTTAAGCCCCTTCGGCTCTCCAAATGAATATATGGAGTATCTCTTGTAGTTTAAGTATATTTTTCTTTGTCACCTTTTGTATTTTATAAATGAAATATTGGCAAATGGCATTTTAGC
>CAZFFH010000004.1:0-11103 GCA_964518375.1 uncultured Actinomycetota bacterium | reverse complement strand
AGCATTTCCTTTGCCCTGGCCAGCTCATCTTTCCGGGTTTTCAGTTTACCATCCAGCTTGAGCTCCAGTAACTTTTCCAGGACCATTTTAAATTCTTTTGAGGGCCCGTATCCTAAATTTTTTAAATCTTCACCTCTAATTTCCAGTCTGATATTAGAAAGTTTTTTCAAATATCTTTGGATGTTGTTGTTATGGACCCTGCTTTCGCCGGCAATTATAGCTAAAAGCTCATACGGCAAATTATGAATCAACTTAAATAATTTTGAATTATCCGCAATTTTTTCCGAAAGGCTTTTTCCGGCACTTTCAAATTTTTTAATAGATTCAATTATGATTGACGAGTCTTTATTCTTAATTTTCATTTCAAGGCACCATTGCTTTACAGAACTTGCGCTGCTTCCCATTAATATTAATGCAATTATCAGTCGCCATTTTTCAATTCTTTTTCCCGGTAAAACTTCCAAACTCAAGCATTTCTTCAAGACTTTTTCAATATAATAAATAAACTCACCGGTGAGCTCCCTGTTTATGCCAATTTTTTCCAGTGCACCAAGCTCATGTAGCCTTCTTAAAGCTTTCCATGGCTTTTCTTCACTTAAGATTGAAATAAGCTCATCTCTTATCCTGATCCCTGTAAGTTCAGAGACGATGTTCATTTCAATCGCAGAAATTGCTAACTTTTCGGTCCGGCTGTCCATTTTAAAACCAAACCTCTGCTCAAACCGCACGGCTCTGAAAATCCTTGTAGGATCTTCTATGAAGCTTAATTTATGGAGTACTTTAATTCTTTTTGCGGTAATATCTTTAAGGCCTCCAAAGAAATCAAGTATTGTACCAAAATCATTTTTATTTAAGGATAAAGCCAGTGTGTTTATTGTGAAATCTCTTCTAGCCAGGTCTTGCTTGATGCTTCCCATCTCAACATCCGGAAGTGCAGCCGGCTTTTCATAATATTCAATCCTTGCTGAAGCTATATCGATATGCTGCCCATTTTTTAAAATAAGGGCCGCAGTTTTAAACTTTTCATAACTGTCAATACGGGCACTGAGCATTTCGCTCAACTTCCTGGCAAATATTATCCCGTCACCTTCCACAACAATATCGATATCAAAATTTTGCTTGCCTAAAAGCAGGTCTCGTACCATTCCTCCCACAAGATAAGCTCTATACTTAAGCTTTCTTGCAGCAATGGAAACTTCTTCAAAAATATTTTGGATATCTTTATCTAGATCTTTGCGGGTAATAATTCCAACAAGGTCCCCCCCTTCGTCAATAATCGGTGTCCCTGAATGCCCGGACTTCTTTAAAATCTCGTTTACCTTGTAAATACTTTCTTCCTCATTTATTAACTTTATAGGATGGGACATTTTGTCTTTTGCAGTTACAGGTTTCTTTATATATTTTTGCGGTTAAGAAATTATTTTACTTAGTCTGCATATTTTTCATAGCAAACTATTTCTGACAAAGATTTCCTTCCCCTTTTAGACGGGTCAGCCGTAGAAGCAGGGTATCCGACAGGGGTAAGCGCAACAACCCTTATATTTTCCGGCACTCCAAGGATCCCCTTTACAAGATTTTCTTTAAAGGCCCCGATCCAGCAGGTACCGAGCCCCTGTTCCGTAGCTGCTAAAATAAGATGTTCCATTGCAATCGCAATGTCAATTGGATAACTGTTCATATAACCTCCCATAACCCCGTAGGCTTCTTCTTCTTTTGCGCAGGCAGCTATTATAAGGGGAGCTTCTGAAATAAATGACTGGTTATTACATGCAGTTGCAAGATCTTCCTTCTTATGCTTATTTTTTACAACAACAAGCTTCCAGGGCTGAAGATTTTTTGCTGAAGGTGCTTTCCTGAATGCTTCTAATATATAATCCATTTTACCATCTTCTATCTTGTCAGGTTTATATGATCTTATGCTTCTTCTGTTTGTAATTATTTCCATGAGATTATTAAATTTTCTCAAGTACACACTCTCCTTTATAGAGTTGACCTACCCTGGTAAAAGGAATAACTTTTACGATAATCTATAAAAATTTATAATATTTAGACTAAATAAACCATTTTATATTATATAGTTTATGTTTTTAATTGCTATAAGGAATTTTCTATTTCTTTTTTATACAGTTCCAGTAACTTGCAGGTGACAGAGCCAGGAATTTTACTTTCGACCTTATAAATATCGATTTCTTTAACAGGCATTATTTCCATCACAGAATTTGTTAAAAAAATTTCGTCAGCTTTTATTATATCAAAATAGTGAATTCTCCTTTCGCTGACTTTTATATTGTTTTCCCTGCATAAATTAATTACAACCTGTCTTGTAATGCCTGGCAGGATATTCTGTGTTAAAGGAGGAGTAATGACTGTGCCATTTTTTACATAAAAAATATTGGACATGGAACCTTCGAGAATCAGGCGGTCCCTTGTTAAAAAAATTCCTTCTAAAGACTGCTTGCAGTAAGCTTCATTTCTTACATATATATTTTCGAAATAGTTCAGCAATTTGAACTTGCAAAGGCTACTGCCAATTGCACTTCTTTTCAAATCTGAAGTAGCAATTTTTATGCCATTTTTATAGTAGTTATCCGGATAAGGATCCAGTTTTTTTGCAATTATTATTAAATTAGGTTTAATTTGTAAGTCATAATGAAACCTTTCACCATATCTGCTGCGAGTGACCATTATTTTTATATAAGCGTCCGTTTGCGAAAGTTTGTTTTTGGAGACTAATTCATAGACAACAGACTTAATATACGTTTTATCAAAATGTGGGTTATATCTTAATTGTTTAAGAGAAGCCAGCAGCCTTGCGATATGCTCATCAAGTTTAAAAGGCTTTCCTTTATAACCTCTTAGGGTTTCAAATAGCCCGTCTCCATACAAGAACCCGACATCATCTATTGAAATCTTAGCATTTCTGCCGGATACAAATTTGCCATTGATAAAAGTATTGTTAAACATTTATTTATTATTTAATTGTTCTATTAACAAGTTAGGCTGACAATCAGCTCTTTGAAAAATCAAGGGCCATATAAACACTTTTTTATAACATTGCTTAAGATTATAGCACAAAGTCCACTGGAGTATCACCGGCCTATATTTAAAAGATTTTTTAACTCAAAAAACTTCAAAGCTTCCTGGAGAGCCATTCCCTTATCAAGGGTTTCCTGATATTCATCTTCAGGATTGGAATCTTCTACGATACCGCCGCCTACATTATAATAAAGTTGCCTGCCCTTTATTATAAAAGTTCTTATGACTATATTAAGGTCCGTCGTTCCATTTATGCCTGCATATCCAATTGCTCCGGTGTAAATGCCTCTTACCGTTGGCTCTAGCTCATCAATGATCTGCATCGCCCGTATTTTTGGGGCACCGGTAATTGACCCTCCGGGAAAAGTTGCTTTAATTATGTCAATAAAATCGTAACCCTTTTTAACTTTTCCCGTAACAGTCGATACGAGGTGAAAAACTCGGGCATACTTCTCGATAATGGCATGCTCAGCTACATTTATAGTGCCGTACTGGCAAAATTTTCCAAGGTCATTTCGCTCAAGGTCAACTATCATATTCAACTCAGCGTGGTCCTTAATACTGTTTTGCAGCTCAAGTACATATTTTAAATCTTCGCTTTCATTACTCCCCCTGGGTCTTGTACCTTTTATTGGCCTGGTTTGAATAAAACCATTTTTTAAAAATAAAAACCTTTCAGGAGAAGAGCTGCCTACTTTAACTTCAGGAAAACTAAGGAATGCTGAGAAGGGAGCTGCATTTTTTTGCCTTAACACGTAGTATAAACTATAAGGATCGACATCCAGGATACATTTAAACCTCTGAGTTATGTTTACCTGATAAATATCACCATTATGAATATACTTTTTTGCTTTTTTTACAGTTTCCAGGTAATTAGTTTTAGTAAAATTTGAATCAAGGATAACTTCTTTGATATCTTTTTTAATGCAGTCCTGCACTATTTTACTTTCTATCTTTTCTGAACTTACATTTTTCCCAAACTTGCCGGCACTTCTTTCTATTTCCTTAATTAAGTTTATTTTTTCTTTATCAATAATTTTAGTAATTTCGTAATCGCTGGAATCGGCGCAAATTAAATTGCTGCTGTCATGAAAGCAATTGCTAAAACAGTCCTGCAAATAATCTTGAATGGACCCGCTTGTTTTGCTCATTTCTTGATACTTTACTACAAAATTTTTTATAAAAAACCATTTTTTATTATCAATGTCATAAGCCATCAAGCTGTCATAGTAGACAAGCATAAACAAGGGTAAAAAAATGTCATCTTTGGATGCTTGCGGTAACCTCTCAATATAGTTTTTAAAGTCATATGAAATATACCCTGCAAGTCCGCCAATAAAATCCGGCAGGTTGTTTTTCCCGGTATTGGCAGAATCATGTTGCCAGTCAAAACGGTAAATTATATTATTTTGCGTAATTGCTGCAATTGAGATTTCTTTTAAAAACAATAAGGGATCAATATTAAAGGTTTGCTTTTCTTGCGAGGAGCAGTTTAAAAATGTACTTTCTTTTCCATTGCTTTTTACGACAAACCTGGGTTTAAAGCATACATATGAAAATTTTGAATATTTATTTGGAACCAGACTTGAATCAAAAAAACATATATGGCTGTATTTTCCTGCGGAGTTTAAAAGATAAACCAGGTTCTGGGGTAAAATATCGATTTCAATTGGTACCATTGTTGAAATAACATCCATAATAAAAATATAACCTTAATTAAACTTATAACTTATAAAATTCTTTAAAATTTGCAGCCCGGATGGTGTTAGAAAAGATTCGGGATGGAACTGGATACCTTCCAGCCTGTATTTTTTGTGCCTGATCCCCATGATTATTCCATCTTCAGTTCTGGCAGATATCTCAAAACCGATCGGAACTGTATCTCTTCTAATAATTAACGAATGATATCTTGCGGCAGTAAATGGGTTTTTAACTTGCTTAAAAATGCCTTTCCCGTCATGAAACACCTGTGAAGTTTTGCCGTGTAAAACAATTCCTGAATTGATTATTTGCCCTCCAAAAACTTCTCCAATACATTGATGCCCCAGGCATACACCAAGAATTGGAATTTTCTTGTAAAAATACCTAATCAAATCCCTGGAGATACCGGCATTTTCAGGTCGGCCGGGCCCGGGTGAAATAACAATCATTTGTGGAGACATTTCCTCAATTTGGCCAAGTGTTATCCTGTCATTTCTTGCTACTTTTATGTTTTCTCCAAGAATGCCAAGATACTGCACAAGATTATATGTGAAGGAATCATAATTATCTATCATCAATATATCAACTTTTAAACTAACTGATTTTTTATCTGCCATAAATTCCCATCAGCAACGCCTGTAATTAAAAAGCCTGTCATGATAACTGTTGTACCAAATTAGTTTTTCCAGGTTAAAAAAATGTTTTAATAATAATATACTATTTTTATTTTTTTTTGAAAAAATAACAAATTTTTAATATAATACTACGTTATGATTCATGTTGAAAATTTAACAAAAAAATTTGGTAATATTCTTGCAGTAGATAATATTTCTTTTAACGTCGAGGAAAGTAAGATTTTTGGATTCCTGGGGCCCAACGGAGCCGGCAAGACAACAACCTTAAGGATGCTTTCTACTTTAATACAGCCCACAAACGGGCGCATTGTCATAAACGAGCATGACTGTAAAAAAGACGGTGAATATATAAGGTCAATCATTGGCCTCCTTACGGAGACTCCCGGAATGTATGAAAAAATTTCTGCTTATGAGAACTTGAATTATTTTTCCGGATTTTACGGAATTGACGAACAAAAAAGAAAAGCAAATATTGAGAGATTCTTGAAAATGTTTGACCTCTGGGACAGAAAAGACAGCCTGGTAAGCACTTTTTCAAAAGGCATGAAACAAAAGCTGGCGCTTGCAAGAGCTCTGGTACATGAGCCCAAAATATTATTTCTTGACGAGCCGACTGCAGCTCTTGATCCTGAAAGTGCGCACATGGTCAGGACTTTTATTGAAAGCCTAAAAAATGAAAGAACTACTGTTTTTTTATGTACCCATAACCTGGAAGAAGCTTCAAACCTGTCAGATATTGTATGTATAATCAAAAGTAAAATCATAAAAATCTCAACCCTGGATGAACTTCAAAAAAATAAAAAAGAAAAGAAGATAGAAATAGTGTTTAAAGAAAATGCTCAAAAATACATTGATTTGCTTAAAACATTTAAAGAAATTGCATCACTTGCGTTACAAGAAAATAAGGCAGTATTTACACTTGAAGATCCTGAAATTTTAAATCCAAAAATAATAAAGTTACTCGTAGATAATGGTTCAGAAATTGTATATTTCAACGAGATCAAGGCAAGCCTTGAGGAAATCTATCTGGACCTGATAAGAGAATAGTATTTAGAGGAAAAAAGCAGACCGGTGAAAAACGCATTAAAAATATTTAGAAAAGAAATAAAAGAAATTATAAAAAACAGAAGCATATGGCTTCCTATACTTGCTGTAAGCTTCCTGTTTTCTATAGCATTTCCGGCAATACTTACTGTTGCGGTTGAAGACATTGTAAAAGATCCTGATACTGCAGGATTTATAGCAAAATTCTTCGGCGCTTCCACAAATGTTTATGAATCTATGATCCAATTTATGATTAAACAGTTTATAATATTTTTGTTGCTTATACCCGCCATGCTCCCAAGCCTTATCGCACCTGCATCAATTGTCCTTGAAAAAGAAAGCAATACACTGGAACCATTGCTGGCAACTCCCATAAAAACAAGCGAACTTCTTTTAGGGAAAACATTAACAAGCATGGTACCGTCTTTGGTTATCTCTACGACTAACTTTATCTTAATTACTATAGTTATTGATGTTTTTGCCTATATCAAACTAAGTATTACTCCCCTGCCTACGTGGGAATGGGTGATTGCTGCTTTTGTTTTGAGTCCGGTGATTTCTTTTATAATAACAATGATAAGCATAATTGTTTCTTCAAAATCTACAGATATCAGGTCTGCGCAAGGTATTGGAGCCGTAATAATATTTCCAATTTATGCAATAATCGGATTTCAAATTGCCGGATTTTTCATGCTTAATATTAAGTACCTTCTGGTAGGCTGCCTGATTCTAATTGCAATTTGCCCACTTATGCTTAAACTTGCAATTAAAGTATTCGATAGGGAAAATATCCTCACAAAATGGAAAATGAAGTAAAAATTTAAGACTTTGTTTATTAAGCCTTAATGTCTTTCTGCTCCATTATGAATTCCTTGATAAGATCGAGTTCTTTTTCTGTAAAATCTCTTACCTTTTTGTAATTAGTAATAACCGTATTGACAATATCTTCATATTTATCTTTTGTTAAATCCTTTATCTTGCCGGCTTTTTCTTCAGCTTTATCTCTTATTTCAACAGCAATTCTCTTCACATCTGCCCTCAATTCTTCACCTGTTTTTGTTGTAAGGAAAAGAGCTGCTAAAGCTCCGACTATCAAACCAAGACTAAAGCCAATTATTCCACCCTTAATTGTTAAAAATCCGTTATCTGAATTACCGCACATATGTCCTCCTTAAATATTTCTTAAAATCTTTCTTTCTGTTATTATAATTTAATTCTTGTTTAGATTATAGCAGAAAAATTTTTAAAGCATAAAATCAATGAAATTATACAGCTACGCCAGTGATGTTAAAACAAATTTAAAAATTAAAGAAGTCATGGCTTTTCCGGAAATGGGAAAACCGTCAGTTGGCTTAAAGAAATACATTTTAGAGTATGATTCCCCTTACAAGACCGGAATTAAAGAAAACGACTGCGTTTATGCAGAGCTTTTCCTGGGTAAAAATGACACGCTTTTCATACTTGTTCACGGATTTACCTCAAACCGGAAAAAGATTGTCAATTATAATGGTATCATGTACAACCTGGTTAATAAAAATTTTAACTGCGCATTCATAAACCTGCCCTTTCATCTAAATAGGACGCCAGACGGTGAATTAAGCGGCCAGAGGCTCACCGGCTATGATGATAAGGAAATACTTTTATTTTTCCATCAAAGTGTCGTTGACATCAGAAAACTTATCGACATCAGTCTTGATTTGCTGCCTGTAAAAAAAATAATAATATGCGGCATTAGCCTGGGCACTATGGTTTCTGTAATATCCATGGCTCGTGACAGCAGGATCTCAAAGGGCATATTTTTATTGGGTGGTGGAAACTGGAATGAAATCCACTGGAAAGGCTTCTTGAGGTTTGTGCTCAAAGGTAATTGCAGCCAAGAAGGCTTCATAACAAAAGAGAAATGCTGTGAGCACTATAAATGCTTTCCGGATTTTGTAAATGATTTCAAAGAAATTGAAATTGAAAATTTATCATGGGATATGGAAAATTATCCCCAACTCAAGCAAAAAACACGAAAAATGTGCTTTCTCTGTGATCCTGTAGCTTTTGCAGATAGAATCAACCCTGAAAATGTTATTATGATCAATTCAAAATTTGATCATATATTCCCAAGAAAATCTACCAGGCAATTATGGGAGGCACTGGGAAAACCGCAAGCTTACTGGTTTAATAGGCTGCACACAAGTAAATTAATTTTAAATCCCAGGGTATTTGAAAAAATATATGAATTTATAACACGATAAGCAGTTTTATTTTAGGTTTTAATATATCCTGATTTTAAAAGTGTTTTTAAGGCAAAAAATGTGACCCACTTGCTGGGTTTGTTCTTTTTTTCTATATCAACAAGCATCCTGCCATTTAATGTAAACTCCATTTTCCATGCTCCATCTTTTTGCCTTTTGGTGGAAATATATTTCAATGCAGCCTTAAGATTGGATACATTTTTATTGCAGCCTGCATCTACCAATGCAGAAGTCAGCTCCAGGATGTCGCTCTGATAACCTCTGGGAAAGCCAAATAAAAACCATTGACCGCTTCTTGGTTTTTTTCTTGGATATTTTGCTTCTACTATATTATGGCTCAGGAGAAATTTTATTGCCCTGCTCGTAGCGCTGAGGACCGTCTCATCTCTTTTGTCCTGAGGTATTAAATTAAGAGCCTTAAGTATTTTAACTGTACCCCAGGGGCACCTGAAGTTTTGCCTGTACTTACACCTGTAATCTGTCCTGTAAACAAAATCCGTTAAAAAACCTATGGCTTTTTTCATGAAATCTTCATCTGCATACCCCAGCCTTAAAAGCATTTCAAGAGTTATGCCTTGCATGCAAGCACGATTGCCCCGGTACCTTCCGACTGAAGGAAAAGAACCCTTATCATTCTGCATATGCTTAATTACAAGATGTGTGGCTTTATCTACATTCTTATTGCTGTTATTTATTCCAAGCTGCGAAAGGAAATAAAGCTGCCAGAATGTATTTTTATAAAGCGGGTTAAAAGTAAAATTATCCTCATACCACCAGCCTTGAGAATTTTGAAGTTCTAAAATAGATTTTGCCGGTTCGCTTTTTAGTATTTCCCTGTTTAAAGCATTTGCCTCTTTCGCGCTAAGCTCCTCCCCAAGGATATCTTTTCTGGTAAAGTACTTAACCGAAGGATTATCATCTCCTAAAAGCCAGCTTACTATTTCTTCCATAACGAGATTTTTAATATTTTTAAAAATATTAATAAAGGTAAAAAGTATTATAACAAATATTAATATGTTTTTTGAAGTTAAATCTTAAAATATTTTAAGAAAATATTATTTTTTCCTGCAGGCAAGCCAGTCCTTAATTTCATCCAGGCTCGGTTCTGCAGGGTCAAAGCAAACCCCGTTCATATATTTGGAAGCCTCGTATAAAACAGGTGAAAGCAAGCCATGTACCCCGGCAATATGATGTATGTATGGACCTGCTATCAGCTTTTCTTCCCATAGGCTCCAGTCTTTGGCTTTTATCCAAAGGTAAGTACCTTTAGTTTTTGGACCTTCTATTCCTTTAGCTTCACCAACAAAAAGGCAGTATTTTCCATTAACCCCGTCAAACCTTATTATTGAAACATCTCCCCCCTTGATTTCCCAGTTACATGTACCGGGTGGGAACCCGTCAAGAACAAAATGGCATCCAACGCTGCCCTTTTCCCCTTTTTTTCTTAAAGATGAAGGGAATGGACCGCAATGCCAGAGGAGCTCGCTATTGTCATCCTCAGGATTTCTTATGGTAAGATCTGCGAAAAATACAGGATTTTCATTAAAGGTTGCAGCCTGGGCAATCAGAGCGGAAATTGCTCCGTTAATGTCTGTTTCGCATGCAACAGGGATCTTGTCGTCAAACATCAATGAATTTGCAAGGCAAGGAAGTATTCCGAACATTGCCTGCAGGCTTGTCCAGCACTGGATTGCAAAGGCATTAATATCTTGCTCGGAAGCAATTTTTTTCATTACTGCTTTAAGCGCTACAATATTTTTCAGGGATTCTTTTTCAATTTCAACATTCATATTTTTTGTTACAAAATCATAAGTTTTGTTGAATTCCTCGTCTGGTTTTTGGCGCATTTCTTTTGCCATGCTTACTATATCCCCAAGATTGAAAGGCACAATCTCAACCCCGAATCTCTCAAGTAATTCGCCTTCATTACAGATAACAGTCCAGAAATCACCGGGCCTGACACCAATCTGCCCGATCTTGATTTTTCTAAAAACTTTCACCACATTTGCCGCCCTGGCAAAATTTTCAAAACCTCTGGTAAATACTTCACCGTCCGTTCCTGAATTTACAATATATGTAAAAGGAGCGTTGAATCTCTGGAGTATTTTACTCGTAGCAAACAAACCACACTGTGTATCTCTTAATCTGGAACCATCGGCCAGAGGAGCCTCGTCCCTTGGTCCCCAAAGCAGGAAAGGCTTGCCTACACCCACCGCAACTTTTGCAGTGGCGCTTTCCGTGCCAAAATTACAATGAGGGCTGAAAACAGCATCAACATTTTTATCCTTAAATTTTTTTATGGTCTTTTCAGCATCAGAGTCAGACAGCAGGAGACCTTCTGTTGCACAATCTTCAATATCTACCAGTTTGTAGCCCAACTTCTGGATTTTTTCACGAACTTTAACCTTATATTTAAGCGCGTCTTCCCTGGAAAAGACATTTCT
>CAZFFH010000003.1:16374-41709 GCA_964518375.1 uncultured Actinomycetota bacterium | reverse complement strand
ACATTCTAATGATAAAAATAAAATATACCCTTGAAGAACTTTGTGATATCACTCTCAAACTCATGAGGAAAGAAGATTACAAAGAAGATGCATATCTTAGGCCATTTGCCTATAACAGCGGATTAAAAATTGGTCCCAAACTAATTGATAACGAGCAGGACCTATTTATTTACAGCTTACAACTTGGTGAGTATTTAGAAACCGGCAAAGCTATTAATGTCTGCATATCTTCCTGGGCAAGGATACCTGATAATTGCATACCTCCAAGAGCAAAAATATCAGGTTCATATATAAATTCAGCGCTGCAAAAAACAGAAGCTTTGCTTAACGGTTATGACGAAGCCATAGTATTGACTTCCAACGGACAACATGTAAGTGAAGGCAGCGCCATGAATATATTTATGGTAAGGAATGGCGAACTTATTACCCCACCTGTAGTTGATGATATCCTCGAAGGCATAACAAGAGATACGATATTAAAGATCGCAAAAGAAAAATTGGGAATTGAAACAACCCAAAGATCTATAGACAGGACAGAACTATACACTGCCCAAGAGCTATTCTTCTGTGGTACCGGTGCGCAAATATCCCCTATCGGTTCGGTAGACAAAAGAAGCATTGGTAACGGCCGGATGGGAGTATTAACTAAAAAAATACAGGATCTTTACTTCAAGGTTGTAAAGAATGAAATCAGCCAGTACGAATCATGGTGCACCAGAGTTTAAAATTGGTCTCAAAATGTGCATATTTTGTAATATGAGCATTTTTGCCTGCAGTTTGAAATGATGCTTTTGTTAAATTGGCGCTTTTTGATCCCATTTACAGCACTTATAATATTATCTTCGAATTTTTTGAGCTCAGCTTCAGTAAAATTATGCTCTGTTTCTTTTCCATTTTCCAGATAAAGAATATAGCTTGAAATGTTGCCGGTCAGTATTGAAAAGATACCTGAAATACCAAGGACATAGGCTTTTAATTGATTTATATATCCGGGATTTTCGCTACCGGGATAAAACTTTGATAATTTGTAATCAATTATCCTGAATTTACCATCTTTCTTTACATCCATCCTGTCGACCTTGCAGGTTATATAATTATTATCCAGTTTCCAGTAAAATAGCTGCTCCAGGATTACGGAGCTTATATCTTCAGACATAAAAAAACTGCTTTTTAAAAAAACATCAAGGTAATATCTTGCTTGTTCTTCTTCGATATTTGAAAGCATGCCGGCAAGAATCTTATTACTTCCCTGAAGCATCATTGTGGAAATATGTTCAATATATTTATGGACCTTTTCTCCAAGCTGTATCCTTTCTGAAAAAGCTTCGGGCAAATTATGAACATATCGCAATGCATATAATTTAGGGCATTTAATATAGACAAGCAGTTCCGTAAGAGAAAAAGAATTTTTGCCGGTAATCTTTTCGCTTTTATAAGTTCCTGCCGGGAATTTTTCTAACAATATAATTTTTTTAACATATTTCTTTAACTCCTTTTTATCTAAATCTGCCAAATCTGTCAGTTTATCATTAAGCCAAGCCTGGTTTTCAGCATTGGCGGCTAGCAAATTCTCTGCGGAATTTAAAGCATCGATATCAGGAAAATTATTTACTCTATTTTTGGGATGATTCCTGGCTTTAATAAGGTTTTGCATGTCTATATTACCAGACTCATATCTGTCATTTATTTTGGCTTTAATTAATTGACCTGCTTCTTTGTTAATAACCTTATAACCACTTTCTAATTTCAGGATATCTTTTAAAAATGGAAGAATCTCTTTTTCCTCAAAATTGCTGTATGACAGGAACAGGAACTTCTTTGCCCTGCTGCAGGCGACATAAAATATTCTTCTTTCCTCTTCAATTTTCATCCTTTTAATTTCTGCTTGAAATAAATTCTTATTCGTATAATTTTCTTTTTGCGCATAAATTGCCCGGTCCATTCTTAAGTAAGCAGGTATTTTAAACTTGCTGCCTGACGGACCCTGAACAAAATAATCATTTTTCCAAAGCATTGGTAAAAAAACAGCTTCGAATTCAAGACCCTTGGCAGCATGTATGCTCATGATCTTTATGGAATTTGAATTCGTAAACTCAAAACTTTCCGGATCTTCATCATCGGTTTTAGCTACATCCTTAAGATAAATGATAAAGCTGTCCAGATTATTTCCAATCTGGTTTTCTTCAAAATCTGCCGCTATTTTTATTAGAATTTCCACATTTTTTATCCGGACCTTAGCGGTCCTGTCAAAACATGATTTTAACTCGTTGGCAAGCCCTGAGTGCTGGAAAATTAAATTAACAAGCTCTCCCAATTTTAAAAATTGAGATTGTTTTAAGTAAAAACTGAATTCTTCTGTAAATTCTTTCAATCTTTTCTTAGAAAGCTCACTCAGATAAGGATTTTGCGGCCAGTTCAAAACATAATCCATTATGCTGCCGGCGCTGAAATTACTTTTAATGTTTTTAGCCTGTTTCAGGAAAAAAATGTCCCTGTCAGAAATTTTATACTTTTGCGACTGAAGCAGGTATAAGATATAAATTTCATCACTTGCGTCCTGCACTGCCATGAGCCAGGAAATAAGAAAGAGGATTTCCGGTTCATAAAAAAATCCTTTGCTTCCAATCACTTCATATCTTAAATTGTTCTTTTGGAGCTCGTAGGTTATTTCCTTAAATCTTTTTCTTCTTGCCAGTATCGCAATATCTTTTAATTTCATGCCTGAATTTACCAGGCATTTTATGTTTTTTGCTATTTCGGCAGCTTCTTCCCTGAGTGTATTTTTAGCAAAGAATAATACTTCAGAATATTTTCCGGCATATTCAGGCATTAAATTTTTAGTAAACCTGTCTTTATTTTCACAAATAACACTGCCGGCAGCATTAATTATATTAGCTCCTGACCTGAAGTTAGTCGTAAGATAATAATCCCTGGTTTGGCAGCTTCTGAAAACGTCCCAGTTATGAAAATTGAGTATGTTTTCAACACATGCTCCACGGAAAGAATAAATACCCTGGTCATCATCACCAACAATCATGATGCTGTTGATGCCCGGATTATAAAGCATGGATATAAGATGGCCCTGAGCAAAATCAGTATCCTGGAATTCGTCAATAAATATATATTTGTACCTGTTTTGATATTTCTGGGCAATATCTGAATCTTTTAGCAACAGCTGATAAGGCAGAAATATATGATCGTGATAATCGACATAATTATTGGCCATCTTTAGCTCTTCGTATTTTGAATAAACATCAAATAACTCCTGCTGATACTGCTCAATTTCCTTTTCATCTCTTCTTAATGCAGTACTCTTATAATTGGATAAAACCTTGCCACAAACTTCTAAATAATTTTCGAATTTTTCAACAGTAACAAGATTGCTTTTAAGATCCCAGGCAAATTTAAGCAAGTCATCTATAAATTTGCCCAGGTTTTTGCCGATCTTGATTTTTTCGAACTTGAATGAACTTATGACATTAAAAATAAGCTGCCATGACTTGGAAATGTTAATAAGCTTATAATTTTTCCCCAGAGACAGCTTCAGGCTATTTTCGCTTATGATGCTGTTGCCAAAGGAGTTAAAAGTAAAGATATCAATATTTTCAAAATCTATCTTTTCTTTTAGATTGTCTTTTATGCGCTGCCTCATATTTTCTGCAGCATTTCTTGTAAAAGTAATCGCCAGTACCTCGTCTGGCCTGCAGAGGCCTTCCCGTAATGTTTCAATTATGCTTTTTGTCAAAATAAAAGTCTTGCCGGAGCCGGCACAGGCTATAACCCGTTTGATGCCTGATTTGCTATTTAATATTTTTAGTTGCTGCTGGGTTATTTTTATTTTATCTCGCATTATATCTTGGGCACATTACCTTAAAATTACAATCTGAGCAAAGAAAGCTGCTTTCCGGTTCAGCTTCAAATTGCTCGCTTTTTATATTATTTATCAAGCTTTTGATAAATTCCTTGAAATCACCCGTCAGGCAATAACTTTCAGGTATAGTTACGACAGGATCCTTAACATCACCAAGAAAAATATATTTTAATATACTTTTTTTATCTTTTAAAAACATTAAATCATCGCTTAACTCTTGGGCAAGATTATAAAGCTTAAGCTGAATTTCTTTTTCAAAATCCATTACTGCCGCCCTTTTTGAACCAGATTTAAAATCAATAAGTTCTGTGGTCCCGTCGTCAATAAAATTAATCTGGTCTATCCTGCCTTTTATAGTGTCATCCCCAACTTTAAATGCAAATTCTTTTTCCATAATCGACCTGCCGGGAAATGCAGGCAAATAATTATCAAAGTATGCTTTAAATTCTTCCCTTGCTTTGCTTTCCAGCTCATTTTTTATGTGCACGAGATCAAAGACATTTTCCTCAAAAACATTTGAAATTATACTTTCCAGTCTCTCCCACGATAATTTAGCGCTTTTACCGTCAAAAAAAAGTTTAAGGATCCTGTGATAAATACTTCCCACTATAATATTGAGATTACCTTTTTCAGCCATCCTGATAAAATACCTGATTTTATATTTGAAAGGACATTGCAGAAATGAATTCAGGGAACTGTAAGAATAAACAGGAGGGAAGATTAGAAAAGGCTCATTGGTATTTTTCGTCTCATATCTTAGGCTCCACCAACTCTTGAGGGGATAAGAATATTTAAGATAATAAAGCCCTTTTAAATAATCTTTATAATCCACTTTTAAACCTTTTAAAAGCCTGTAAGTTAAAGCTGTTGCTCTTTTTCTCTCAAGCCAGCTTTTATTAAGTTCTGGTTTAACTTCAAGTTTTTGATAAACGTCCTTATTTTTTAATTTACTTATTTTTTTTAAAACCGGTAAAGATCCGCTTATTTCTTCATAAAATATAGATTGTCCTTCGAGCTTGTTTGCAGTAATAAATAAATATTTTTTTGCCCTTGTCATCCCGGTATAAAAAAGCTTCCTTTCCTCCTGCATGTGGATATCCTTAAGTTCTTTGGCCGAAAGCGCAGCCTCTCCAGACATGTAGTTAAAAATCTGCATGTCGTAAAGCTGGCTGCTTCCAAAAACTGAAGGTAAATAATTTTTGTTGGCAAATGGCAAGAATACTGCTTCGAATTCCAACCCTTTCACCTGGTGAAAGCTTAAGATATTTACAGCGCCTTCAAGCATAAATTCTTTTGTACTTTCTTCTATCTCCTCGAGAAAATTATTTTCCATTATTCCTTCAAGAAATATTAAATAGTCTTTTATGCTGTTTTTCCCGGTATTTTCTCCTGTAAATTCTTTTATACTCTCAAGATAGTCTCCCAAAACTTTATTTTTGTTGTCCCCAAGCATCAATTTCATTAACCCTGTTCTTTTATCAGTTATAAATTTCATTACGAAATCATAACAATTAAGACCGGACAGTTGCAAAAACTCAGATATAAGTTTAAAAATACCTGTAAGCTTTTCTATATTTAAATTTTTATCGGCTCCTTTTTTATCTTTTTTGTATTTAGGTATAGATGCCATAAAATCCCAAATATTGCCGGAATCCTGAATTAGTTTTTTAATAAAAATAGGATTCAGCCCTGCAAAATCACATAACAGGAAATTTTGTAGTAATTTATTCAAAATTGATTTATCTTCCGTCCGAGAGTTGCTAAAACCCTTCAATGTATTGATGAGTTTTAAAAAGTTTATTACATGTTGAACATAAATATTATCGAGCAAAGCTCTTGAATTTCTTCTTATGAAACTGATTTTGTTCTGGGTCAAGATATTTTCAAGTAATTTTGTTTTATAACCTGCTCCCTTGACAATTATGCAAATCTCTTCAAGTTTAATTTTTTTATATACTCGCAGGTATTTGATTTTTTCACATATATAATTAACTTCATCAAGTGTTGTTTTTAATTTCCTGGTAATTAAATCTCCTTCAGGTTTATCAGCTGCATTTTTTAAGGTTTTACACTTTTTTTCAATTCTTTCTTTGTTACGGCTGATAAATTTGGTGCAGGCATTATTTATGGCACTGCTGCTTCTGCAGTTTGTTTTTAACATCAAGATATTGGCAGATTTTTTATCATTTTTTGAAATTTCATCATAAATTCTGTTGAAATTATTAATAGTAGAACCTCTGAAAGAATAAATTGATTCATCATCGTTCCCAAAGAAAATGCAATTCCTGTCGGACAGGTTTCTGACAATTTCAAGCTGAGCTTTGTTAGTTTCCTGGAGCTCATCTATAAGAATGAACTCATATTTCGCCTTAAAAATTTGCCTCATATTTTCATTATTTTTCAAAATATTTACAGTGTTCTCAAGAAGCCTGCCGTAGTTATATAAATTTCTGTTGATAAGTTCTTGTTTGTAGTGTATGTATATGCCGGTAATCTCAGAAAGTTGTGCATCAAAAAAGGGGGTAAATTTATTAGAAAGTTCTCTTGGAGAAATTAAATTCTCCTGTGCCCTTAGAATGAAATCAAAAACTTCCTGGATATAGCTGCCGGCAACAAAAGAATTACTGCTTAAATACCTGCCGGTTAACGGGTAGTCCTCTTTACCGAGACCCGAAATAACTTCTGTTAAAAGCTGCCACTGCCCGGGCGCATTCATGACCCTGATCTGGCCGGGTTTAAAATCAAGCAATAAATTAGCTTTTTCTAAAAAATTAGTGCAGAAGGAGAAAAATGTAGTAATAGGTATTTCAAAAATGCTTCTGCCAAGGGACCGGGTGGTTTTATCTCTTAGGATCTTTGACCATCTTCTATTAAAGCTTAGAACTAATATTTTCCTGGGATCAATTTTTTTATATTCTACCAGAAATTTTACAGTTTCAACTAAATAATAGGTCTTGCCCGTTCCTGGCGCTCCAATAATTAAAAAGTTCCCATTCTTTTGATTAATGAACTTTTTCAGCTTGTTATGCAGCATTGATTGCAGGATTTATATCTATAATATTTTTTATTAAAATTAACGCCAGTAAATCTTATGGAGCGGGCTACGGGAATCGGACCCGCCTCTTGAGCTTGGGAAGCTCATATACTACCAATGTACTAAGCCCGCTTATTAAAACTTTGCTGACACTTTGTTATTATGAGTCACTGCCGGTTATTATCAGTCTCCGGAAGGCACATTTAAATCTGGCCCCGCATTCTTGTCAGTTTCCTTGCCGGTTTCGCTCTTACCGGCCGCATAATCGCCGCTGTTAGAATCTTTTTCTTCCTTTGACTCATCAATAACTAAATTGGTAATAATTAAATTTGTATCAATTACCTTAATGTTTAGCTTACTGGCCGATACATCCCGCGCCACATTAATAATCTCTGTCATTTTTTCGGGTATATTCAAATTCTGGCTTAATTCAACCATCATGTTTATTATGATTCCAGACTGTTTGGATATAATATTAATCCTCACATTTTGCAATCCCTTTACCTTCGTCACAGAATCCTTTATTTGCTGTGAAATGGTAGACAGGGTGATCATCGCTTTGCCTGATTCAACATTATATATTTTTGCTATTTTCGTTTTTCTTCTGTAAAACTCAAGCAGCAGTAAAAATACACAAGCTACTATAACCATGAGTAAAGCCAGAGTCGAAATATATGGAATGATATCTGTTTTGGCATTGAACGCTTTATTTGCAATGCCTGACCAGCTGAAAAACCCGATAAATTCATTGATTATTGAAAGAAATGAGATAAAAATGAAAAACAGGAGTATGATTACTACAATTATTTTATTAAATACATTCATAGGGTGCTCCTTTCAAGCATGCGAAAAATTAAAATGTTAAATTTAGTAATTAAAGCTTTGGCTCACGGTTAATTATACCTAAATTAAAAAAGCATTAAAACTAAATAAAATTAAAATTTAGTTATTTAGTTTTTTTAAAAAAATTATTATAATAAAAAAATGAGAAACCTTATAATACTTAATCCCTCATCTTTTAAGGGCAAGGCCCTGGAAGTTAGAAGTAACGTGGAGTCTGCTTTTAAAAACCATGGCCTTGATTATGAAATCCATGTAAGCAAAAGCTCAGAAGATATAATTTCAACTGTAAAAACCAACCTGGATATTTTTTCAAACTTCATTTCGCTTGGCGGAGACGGTACTTTGCATTATATGGCAAATGCACTGGCAGGCACTGAAAAAAATCTTGGGTGCGTTCCCATGGGTTCAGGAAATGACATAGCCAAAAATTTAGACCTGCCCTTTGAACTTGACGGCTGCTGCGTCGCCATTAAAAATTGCAAGGTAAAAAGAATTGACCTTGGCCTGATAAACGGCAGTTATTATTACCTTGGCGTTTCAGGTGCCGGGTTTGACTCGGTCGTAACCGATCTTGCAAATAATACAAAATTTCCAATCAAGGGTGCCGTAAAATATACATATGCTGTTTACAGAACTCTTGTGACTTATAGATCAAAAAAATTCTTTATAAAATTTAACGATAAGGAAAGAACAATTGATGCAATGTTCCTGGTAGCCGGTAATATGGCAATGTATGGCGGCGGTATGATAATAGCTCCCGAAGCGGACCCGACAGACGGCATCCTGGATATTTGTATAATAAAGAGGATGAATAAAGTTCATTTTCTTAAAACTTTTCCTAAAGTATTTGAGGGACAGCATCTTAGCGACCCGTTTGTTGAATATTTCAAGGTAACTACCATTGAGATAGACAGCGAGTATAATTTCAGCGTATTTGCAGATGGTGAGTATATATGCAAATTACCGGCCAGATACGAAGTAGTTCCAAAAGCGCTGAATTTTATAGTAGCGTCTTAATACCGGACCCAATCACCATTTTTCATTATAAAAATAGTTGAAGGCGGATCGACTCTATCCCCATTAGAATTGAACTTTATATTACCAACAATTCCATCATAGGAAGTTTTTTTCAATTCTCCCATAAAATCCTCAGGTAATATTGAGTTTGACCTCTTCATTGCTTCAACTATAAGATAGAAGGAATCATAGCAGTAAGGCGCGTATGGTCCGGGGCCTTCCTTGCTTATACTCCTATCCTTCATCTTTGATACAAAATCCTGGTACTTCCTCCAGAAATCAACTGCCTTTTTATCTTCAGAATATTTCGCAAGTGATGGAGGCTCGGGGATTACCGCGACCAGGCCTTCCAGCAGCTCTTTGTCTGCCAGAAGGCTGATACTTTCATCCATCCCTAATTGTTCTGTAACAAATTGAGCGTTTAAACCAATATTCCTGACTTCTGTTATTAAATCTGCCAGTTCACCATAATTTGCTGCAAAAAAAATATAATCCGGTTCATCAATAAGCAAATTTTCAGCAAGAACCTGATATTCATTTAAATCATGCTTAATTGTATATCGCTTTAAGTAAGCGATTTTTTTGTCATTAAAGATTTCAACCATTGAATCAACGAGATTGGTTGTATACTCTTCGCTATTGTCTATAATTACCAATTTTTTCGGTTTCAATTCATCATTTAAGAAATTTACAATGTTTTCAATTCTTTGTTTGCTATTCATGATAACTCTAAAAAAGTTATTATATCCAAGTGCAATGTCCAACCCCTGTGCCGATGGTGTAATTATAGGTATATTAAATTCAGCAAAAACCGGAATTGAAGCTTTAGTGGTCCCATTAAATGTTGAGCCAATAACTGCAGTAACATTTTCCTCAACCAGCTCCTGGGCAATAAGGAAAGCCTTTTCAGCATTACCCTCATCATCTTTTGAGACTAAATCAAGCCTGTAATCAAATCCTCCTATTTTAACCGGAGATAGTTCGGAAACTGCAAACTCTAAACTTACAAGCTGGGCCTCACCAAAGAATTTATCTTCACCGGAAAGAACAGCCTGGCTGCCGATTTTTATTACTTTCTCCCGGTTCTCACAAGCTGTAAAATTAAATATTAATATTGAGACTAATATTAAAGCCATGGAAAATATAATATATTTACAAAAAACAAAAAACCTTGATCCCTTTGGGTTCATAAAAAATCTCCTAATTTACTGGTAAATTGCATAATTGGCATAACAGTCATGTAAAAGGGATTATACCAAAAAATACCAAATTAATAATTATTTTTAATATAAAAGTATGTTAAAATTTTAAAATGAGACTGATTTAAAATTAAAATGTGAAAATAGGAACGTAAATATGAGTAAAATTGCCATTGTAACTGACAGTACCGCAGTTTCAGTTACTTTTTATGAAGAATAATGGCCGGTACCGGCAATATAAAAACGTTGGAACAGAAGCAAAATTTAAGAAAGTTAATCCAGGATAAAAGAAATGCCATACCTGCGGAAGAAAGAAATAATAAAAGCAGAAAAGCAGCAGAAAAATTCTTTTTTACTAAGGATTACGTTGAGGCTGTGAATATTCTTCTTTATTTTCCTTTCAGAAGTGAAATTGACACTACAATAATAATAAGAAAGGCCCTCCGGGACTGTAAAAAAATTATACTGCCGAGAGTTTGGCATAAAAACCTGGATCTTTATTATATCGAAAATTATGAACATCAACTTAAAAAAGGCAGCTATGGTATCATGGAACCTGTACCAGAGCTTTGTAAGCCTGCTGAAATCTCTGAAATAGACCTGGCAATAGTACCGGGTGTTTGTTTTGATAAAAATTTTAACAGGCTTGGTTATGGAGGAGGATTTTATGATAAGCTGCTTCCCCTATTAAATAACAATGTAAAAAAAATAGCCTTGTGCTTTGAAATGCAGATGCTGCCTGAAATTCCAATATCGAATTATGACATAAAAGTAGATGAGATAATAACAGAATCAAATATCTATGGTGCAAAGACAAACATAGCTATCTTAATACCTGCTTTCAATGAAGGAAAATATATTAAAAATGTATTATCAGAGTGTCTGCTGTACAAGCTTGATTTAATAATCATAGACGATGGTTCTACTGATAATACTATTGAAATTATTGAAAAATTTCCAAAACCTGTTGAGCCCAAAATAATATTGATCAGGCATCAGTTAAATAAAGGAAAGGGTGAAGCTTTAAAAACAGGATTTAACTTCGCAGCTAAAAATAATTATTCGGGAGTTATAACACTGGACGGCGATGGTCAGCATAAAGTAAGTGAAATTGAAGATTTTATTAGAATGGCTGAAAATGAAAACCCCGATGTAATTGTTGGAAGCAGATTTAAAAATACTAAAGGTATGCCTTTTATAAGGCTGGCCACGAATTTTGTTACATCATGGCTCATTTCTGCAATAGCCGGTAAGAAAATAGATGACGTGCAATCAGGATTTAGATATGTAAGTTTAAGAGCTTTAAAAAATATTAATCTTGAAACAAAAAATTTTGATACGGAACCTGAAATGCTCCTGAAAGCCAGCTGGCTTAATTATATAATTAAAAACATTCCCATAAGCACCATTTATCACAAGGACTTCGTGAGCCATGTTAACCCGATAAAAGACACCATTAAATTTTTCAAATTAGTCTTTAGGAGCTTAAAATGGAAAAAAAGTTTTAAACGCTCCCATACCACACTTTAAAAGCTTCAAAAGCTTCTTTTATTTGTCTGTTTAAAACAAGTAATAAAATAACTAATACAAGCAATAAAATAATCATTATGGCTGTCTTTTCAAGAACAGTAAGCTTAACTTTTTTTCTATCATTTGATGGCATCTTCTTTGCTCCTGACGGCAATAAAATCATCCAAATTTTTTGCAGGAATCCTCCATGAACTTTTACCCTCCCTGATTTTAAATCCCTTCAGTTTTCCCGACTTGAGCAGTAACCAAATATTATCTACAGAAAGCTGTAAAATTCTTGAAACTTGTTCTGCCGTGTACAAAACAGGTACTGCAAAATCAAATTCCGGCATGGAATTACCCGAAAGGTTTTCAAGAAATCTTTCCAGTCCGTCTTCTGTTATCCTTATTGACTTGCCAAGCCTGACAGCGTGGATTTTTTTTAAAAGAACCATCCTGATTAATTCATGCTCGCTGATACCTGTAAATTCAGATAACTGGCTTATTGTATATAACTTTTCTTTTTTTTCTTTTATCATAGCACCTGCTTGTCAAATTATTTGACTGGCAAGGTTTAAAATTTTAGATTGTAAATCTACAATTTTTAAATTTCTCTTACCATATTTTAAATAACAAATTTCTTTTTCACAAATATAAGGAATTTGCTCAAAAATAGGAATATCTAACAATGACTTCAAATCTTTGATGCTGTAACCCTGTTCTCTTGTCCCATTGTTTACGACTATTCCTTTTTTTTGATACTGGGGAAGCAATCTTTTAAACTCATTAGCTCTAATAATGGCCCCGGAATTTGGATTTAGTACCAGCAAAGAAATAGTCGATAAATTTAACATCTCAATACAAATATTATCAAAACTGAAAGGTATATCGGCAATAATAAAATTATAATAATTTCTTCCAAGATAGATAAGAGAGCCCAGCATGTCTGTGTCAAACTTGTCGCTCTGATGTAAGGTTAGGGGAGGTTGAAGTATGTCAATATTTAAACTGCCTAACCTTACAATTGATTCTGTAAGAGCTTCATAGCCCTGGCTGATTTTTTCTATGTATAAACTTAAATTGGGAATTACGGGCAAGTTTAAGCATGAGGTTAAATCTGAGGGACCTTGCGCAAAATTTAAATCAATCAACAGGATCTTTATATTCTGTAGATTTTTTAAATACCAGGCCAAATTAAAAGCCAGGCTGGTCTTACCGGCTCCACCCTGCACTGAAAAAAATGAAATGATTTGTTGATTAATAAACTTAATCTCCCTTGAGTCATCTGCCTTTATTTCATTTTCCATTTTATCTATTATTCTAAGAACTTTGTCCAAATCTTCGATTTTATTGAAATCATTAATAAGTAAATTACCTCTTGTGGCATTAGTTCTTTCTGTCCCGGTTACTATTACCTCACAATTTGTATTATTATTAATATAATGCACAGCATTTTTAAAACCTTCTAAGTCTGATGATATTATCAGGTAAGATGGCATGAATTCTTCAGTATAGTGCCGCAAAAGCTTAAGATCGTCCAGGCAAACGATGGAATACTTGCTAGCGGTAACGTTGTTTATATTATCAATCAAGTTCTTATTTTTGGTTGCGAGAAGTATTGTTTTCAATATATGCAAATATTAAAGATATTAATACTAACCCGAATTAAGCAGCTTTGAAGCCAAATTATCATTAGGCCAATCTGTTATTTCAAGGACTTTCAGGTGAGATTTTTCACCTGAAATAATTTTTATATTTTTTTTTGGAATTTCAAGTTTTTCTGAAATAAATTTTATAAGCTCCCTATTTGCCTTACCTTTTTCCGGCGGACTGGCTATTCTTATTTTTATCCTGTCTAAGTAAGCGCCTTCTATAAAATTTTTTGCAGAATTCGGCTTGACAATTAATTTAATAATTTTTGTCTTCATCGGTCCTGAAGAAATTTTCGATTATATCAGGATTAGCTATGTCTATTTTTTTTCTCGGTCTTTTTAAGCCAGGATCCTGCTGGTTTTCTACATCTGGATTTTTATCTTCTGCTTCCTTTGTTGGAGTCATTTCATTTTTTATATCATTTTTTTCTGAAGATGCTTCTTTCTTATTTTTCTGATCAGATGAAAAACCATCAAAATAGGATACGTTATTTGTTTTAGTCTCGGCAGTATCATCAGATGAAGTCTCAAAAGGAGCAGGGGTTGGGGCAGGGGGCTCTGTCGTCAAAGCATCCTTATCCTTAGAATAATTTTCTTCAACCGTAAGTGCTTCTATTTGAAAATCTTCGGTTTCAGCCTTTTCTATAAACTGGCCGACATCATCCAGTATTCTTCTAATCTTACCTTTAAACTCATCGTATTTGCCCTGGAGAATTATCATGCTTTCCTCAAGCTGAAGCTTTTTAACCTGAGCATCACTTAATGACCTTTCTTCTTCCGATTTTCGCTTTTCAATAATTTCTTCAGCTTCTTTTTTTGCCTGGTTTTTAACTTCTTCAGCAACTTTGTGAGCAGAAACTAAAGCATCCTGGATTATTTTTTTAATATCAGTTTCTTCTTCAGTGCTTTCAAATTTAAGCTTGTCAAGGCTTTCCTGCAGCTCCTTGTTTTTTCTTACTATCCTGTCAAATTCAACTGAAACGATATCTAAAAATTTATCAACCTCTTCTGGTTTATACCCTTTAAAAACTATATGAAATTCTTTTTTTCTTATAAATTCAGCATTTTTGTCCATTTTTCCTCCTATACTAATAAAATAAAAAAATATTAATAATTATTAAATTTTAAAGCTGTCCATTTTTTTCCAAAGTACCCTGAAGTTCTTTCGACCTTTTTATTGCGCTTTCAACTGATTCCAGCACAATCTTTTCCAGGCCATTTTCAATAAATTTGTTTAAAGCTATCTCTGTTGTTCCACCTGGGGAAGCAACCATCTTAATTAAATGATCCGCACTCATTTCAAATTTTTGCATCATTTCACCTGCTCCAACCATAGTATTGATTGCGAGCATCTCTGAAGTTGCCTGGTCCAGTCCGTTCTTTAGTGCGGCTTCAATCAAATATTTGCAAAAAAGAAAAAAATAAGCCGGTCCACTTCCGCTAATTGCTGTAACTGTGTCTTGAAATTTCTCATCAATGACGATGAAATTCCCTAAGCTGCCCATGAGTTTTTTAGCAAACTCAACATCTTCTTGTTTTGCATAGATTCCCTGGCTAATCGCTGCCATGCCTTTTTTAACCATAGCCGGTGTGTTTGGCATGATCCTGATGACAGGCGCATTGGATTTTAATTTATGCGCAATATAATTTGTTGAAACCCCTGCAGCAATACTTATAACGACATTTTGCCTATAATCAAAATATGCTTTTAACTTGTCAAGCAAACTGCTTATATTATATGGTTTTACTGAGAGCAAAATATACCGGGAACTTGTAACAAGGGACCCAAGTCTCTCAGCAAACAATATATGATATTTTCCACTGATATACCCTTTCCTGTCGTGATTTATTTCAAAAGCAGATATTTCAACCGATTTCAAAAATTTAGAGTCAAGGATACCTTTTAATATGGCTTCAGCCATATTACCACAGCCTATTATCCCCAACTTGTATTTAAATGCTTTCAAATATAACTGCCTCCGGGTTATATAATTTTGCTTTTTTACAAAGCTTAATAAATACCATCTTCCACTACTGAACTATAACTGGTTATAAAGACCTTTTTCCCTTAATATTTCCTTTTCATTAGAAGTAACAAGTGTATTCTGTGGGGTTATTAAGAAAACCCTATCGGCAACTTTCTTTATGCTGCCGCCAAGTGCATAGGTTAAACCACTGCAAAAATCAATTATCCTCTTTGAGAGGTCCTGGTTTGTATTCTGAAGATTGATTATTACGGGTATGTTTTCCTTAAAATCATCACCAATCATTTGCACTTCTTCAAATTCGTGAGGTTCTGCAATAGCAACCCTGGACCTCTTGCTTTCTTTAAGGTTCTCCAGTGAAATCAGCTTTCTTGAAGTTCTCAAGCTTCCCAAATTCCTTCTTGAGGATTCATCTTCATCATAATCGTCTTTCTGGACATGTATATCTTTTTGGTTGTAATCATTACCATCAATATCCGGGTTATCTTCTTCCGCCAAACCTAGAAACGATAAGGTTCTTTTGAAAAATCTGCTCATTTTGCCTCCTTTATTACATCTTTTACTTTAAATATTACTACATTGTTTTATTTTTTCAGTTCTATATTTATATAAAAATAGAAGAGCCAACCCTTATCATGGTGGCACCTTCTTCTATCGCGATTTTAAAATCATTGCTCATGCCCATAGAGAGCTCTCTCATATTTAAAGATTTAAACTTTACATTAAAAGTTTCCATTAAAATTCTTAATTTTTTGAATATTATTCTTATAAAATCAAAATCGTCAGTCAGCGGCGCCATGGTCATAAGACCTGCTATTTTTATGTTACTGAATTCTTTTGCACCCGTTATGAAATCTTCAAGATTTTCAGGATAGATTCCAAACTTGCAGTCTTCTCCGGAAATATTTATTTCAATCAGTACTTTTTGAACTTTATTGTTTTTATTTGCTTCCCGGCTTATCTTTTCCAGGGTACTTAAGCTATCAATTGAATGAATATATTCCACCAGCGGAACGACCATTTTTACTTTTCTACCCTGCAGATGGCCAATAAAATGCCATGTCGCATCATCACCTATAAAATCGTATTTTTTTAAAAGCTCTTCCGCCCTGTTTTCACCAAAATGATTGATACCAAGTTCCAGTACCTGCTTCAATTGTTCTGCATCTGCATATTTGGAAGCAGCCACTATCAAAATATCATCAGGATTTCTACCTGAAAGCTTGCAGGCTTGGCCAATCTCGTTTGTTAGTTTTTCAACATTCCTTATATATGTATCTTTTTTTAAGTCAGTAATCATTTTTTTAATTATTCATCTATAATTAATTATAATTATCATTCTTTATTTTTTCTTAAGAAAGTTGGGATATCCAGGTAATCATCTTCATCCATTGATTTGAAGTCATCAGGAAGCAATTTTCCGGTACGGGTTTGGCTTTTTTCCGGTTCAGAAAATATACTTTTTGAAGATTCTGCCGGTTCATATTTTTTTTCGGGTTCTTTCTTAGTAGTTATCTCTTCGCCCGGTATCTGCCTTTCAAAAGATTTCTCTTTAAATCCGGTAGCAATTATCGTAACCTTAATCTTGTCATTCATGCTTTCGTCTATTACTGCTCCAAAAATAATGTTTGAATCCGGACTGGCTGCATTCCTGATAACTTCCGCAGCTTCATTAACTTCGAAAAGCTTTAGATCCTGGCCCCCTGAAATATTCAATAAAATCCCCTGGGCGCCTTCTATCGAGTTTTCAATAAGCGGATTCTTAATCGCAAGCTGTGCAGCTTTAATGGCCCTGCTGTCACCAGATGCAACTCCGTCACCTAAAATAGCGGTACCTGCATCTTTAATTATTGACTTGATGTCCGCAAAATCCAGGTTTATAAGACCGGGAAGCGTAATTAAATCAGTAACTCCTCTTACTCCTGCTTTTAAAACATTATCGGCAAGCCTGAAAGCATTGAGCAATGTCATATTTTCATCAGCAATTTCAAGAAGTTTGTCATTCGGGATGACAATTAGTGTGTCTACTTTGCCTTTAAGATTTTTAATTCCTTCTTCTGCCTGAAGCATTCTCTTACGTCCTTCAAAAGTAAATGGCTTTGTAACTACTGCAACAGTAAGACATCCGTTTTCTTTTGCAACAGCAGCAATAATTGGAGCCGCTCCTGTGCCGGTACCACCACCTTCACCGCAGGTAATAAAAACCATATCTGAATCTTTTACAATTTCTTTAATGACATCAATCGATTTCTCTGCAGCTATTCTCCCGGTTTCAGGATTTGATCCGGCCCCAAGCCCTGATTCACCAACAAGCACTTTTTTATCTGCATTGGACATCATTAAGGCCTGGGCATCTGTATTTACTGCAATAAACTCACACCCTGTAATGTTGTCTTCCATCATCCTGTTAACGGCATTACTGCCTCCACCGCCTATGCCTATAACACTTATGACTGCATAATAACTCTTCCCAAAATCATCCTTCAAATCAAACCTCCTAATCTGTTTTTTCATTCTTCAGCATTTTAGTTATGAATTCCCTGAATTTAGCAATTATTCCCTTACTTCTCTGCCTCTTGTCATCAATCTGTCCTAAATCCATAAAATTCCTTATCTGGTAAGCATATTTCAAAAGACCAATCGCTGTTGAATATATAGGATTGCTGACTGCTTCTGACAACCCCTCCACCTCTATTGGAGTTCCAATCCTAACAGGCATGTCAAAAATGGAACTTGCAAGACCAGATATACCCTTCAACTGTGAAGTACCGCCGGTCAAGATAACCCCACAAGGGATTGAATGAGTATAGCCATAGGCTTCCATCTTTTCCTTAATAAGAGTAAGCATTTCCTTGACTCTTGCATTTACAATGCTGTAAAGCCTGATATTTAATGTTGTCTTATTCCTGTCAAGCTTTATGTCGCCCATATTTATCCGGTTCAAAGTCTCATAGAAATTATAATCAACATTTGAAAATTTCTTCTTTATCTCCTCAGCCTTGGCAAATGGGATATTTAACCCTATCGATATATCATTGGTTATAAGATCCCCGCCAACTGGCAGGCAGTATGTAAACACCATTTTTTTATTCTTATAGACAGCAACATCAGTTGTTCCGCCACCTATATCAAGCATTATTGCACCGCTTTCCTTCTCTTCCGATGTCAGTACCGCTTCACTGGAAGCAAGAGCCTCGAGTATTATGTCTTCTATCTCAATATTTGCTCCCTTAACACTGTTTATAACATTTTTTATTAGTGAAGAAGCACCGTATATTACAAGTAATTCTACACCCAGTTTATCAGTTGACAGTCCGATTGGATCCATTATGTCCTTTTCATCATCAACTGAAAATTGTTTTATAAGAGTATGGATTATAGTATTATCAATGGGTTGGTTAACCCTGTTTGCAATTGATATAAGCTTGTCTACATCTGATTTTCTTACAATTTTTCCCGGTGAATTGATACTGATTTCGGTCCAGTTATTTGTATAAGAGATATGTTTGCCCGTAACACCAATATAAGCATTATCTATGAATAAATTAGTAGCTTTTTCAGCAATCCCAATTGAATTGAGAATGGATTTTGTAGCTTCATTTATATCTACAACCAGGCCTTTCTTTATGCCCTTACATTCCGAGGTTCCAAAACCCTTTATTTCCAGTACATTGTTTTTCTTAATCAGCCCTATAAAGGTGCTGACTTTAGTTGTACCTATATCAATTGCAGCAATATATTCTTCTTTTGCCGGCAAATCCAACCTCCAACTCTTTTTCTCATTTTATTATTATATTGTCAATATTTCTTATATCTATGACACTATAATAATTATCACTTTCAGACAATTGCTTTAAGACTTGTTTCAGTATTGAATTTTTTTCAACTATACTGTCATTATTACCGAAAATAATACTCTTACCCTTTTTTGTTAAAAATAATATATCTGCTGAAAAATTATTATCTATGACAGCTTCTTTTATTTCTTCCCTGACTTCAAGATCTAAAGCCTCATAAATCTCACCGCAACTTAAAATATTCTTTTTTGCTATTTTTTCTCCTATTTCAGGAGAATATTTAAGAGCATTCCTGACAAGTATAAGGTCCTTGTAATCTTCAATATCTTTATATTCAAGCTCTAGTAAAACTATGCCTTCTCCATCTACCAGATAATAGTGGCCACCTGCCAGAATCCTGATAAAGGGTTCTCTTTCAACAACTTCAATTATAATATTATTGGGAAAAACTTTTTTTAAACTGGTACTTTTGAGCCATGTAAGATTTTTTATTAATTTTTCTTCGACGGCTTTTTTATCTATTTCAAATATATTTGTACCTGGTGCAATACCTGTTTCTTTTTTTAATATATCCTCTGTATAATGATTATTATTTTTAAATATTATACTACTAATTTTAAAATAACTGCTGTTATAAAAATAATTAAATCCCCAAATAAGTCCCGCAAAAATTATAACAAGAAAAAAAACCCTTATAAATACAATAAATTTCCTTTTAAATACCCTTCTTTTTCTACCGGTTAAAATTTTATTATATTTCTTTTCAGCAATTTCCATATTTTATAACTTCAGGCTTGCATAGTTTAATATTATTTCAACAAGCAAATCATAACTTATCCCGCATGCAAGAGCAGCTTTTGGAACCAGGCTCGTAGGAGTCATCCCCGGAATTGTATTTACTTCCAGCGCATACACTTTTTTATCATCGCCCATAATGAAATCAATTCTTGCATAACCGCTGCAATCCAGGGAATTGAAGCAATGCTCAGCAATCTCAGAAATCTTATGTGATGTTGCAGTGTCAAGTTCCGCAGGAACTATATAATCCGTAAACCCTGCAGTATATTTAGCCTGGTAATCATAGAACCCACTTTTTGGTTTTATCTCAATTATTGGCAGAGATATGGGTTCATCTCCGATAATACTTACTGTCAGGAGTTTTCCGGAAATAAATTTTTCTATAAGCGCTTTGCGATCATAAATCAATGCTGTCCTTATGGCTTCCCGGAGCTTTACCTCTTCATTTACGATGGTTACACCTATGGTTGAACCTCCCCTGTTTGGCTTTACTATGACAGGATATCCGATCTTGCTAAGGACACCGGATTTTATCTTTTCCATGCTTAAAAATGATTTGCTGCCGGCTTCTTCATAATCCGGGGTTAGTATATTTTCATTGCAAAAAATTTTTTTCGAAAAAATCTTATCCATCGCAATTGCACTTGCCAGGACACCGGAACCAGTGTATGGTATTTTAAGAAGTTCGAGCAATCCTTGTACTGTTCCATCCTCACCGTATTTCCCATGAAGAGCAATAAATACAATATCAATAGACCTAAATATGTCCATTGGATAATCTTTAAAATCAATAAAGCTGGTATTATATCCCGATCTTAAAAGAGACTGGTAAACACCTTTGCCCGTAGACAAAGAAACCTCTCTTTCAGCAGAAGTGCCGCCCGCAATTACTCCAATTTTTATGCTTCTTTTACTGGTCCTTATTTGTAAGTTTTTAAATTTTTTCAATAAGTTTTTTTCCATTTAAAACCCTATCATCCTGACTTCATATTCCAGTTCCTTATTAAAACTGTTTTTTACAAAATATTTTATAATTTTCGATAAAATTAATAAATCCTTTGATGATGCATTTGAGTAATTCTCCAGGAAATTTGCATGCTTGTTTGATATTCTCGCTCCGCCATAAGAAAAATTTTTAAGGCCGCATTTATCTATCATCTCTCCGGTCCTTAAATAGAAGCCTTTAATATTTTTAAAAAAACAACCTGCATTTTTTGAGTTAAGTGGTTGACTGGCTTTCTTGATTTTTATATTTTCCCTGATCTTTTTAAAAATCAACTCCCTGTCTTCTTTTTTACCTTGCAGGATAATATCTGTCAATACTGCTAAATCAGCGACATTGAAAAACCTGTATTTGGAAGCATTTTTAATTTCAATAGTTTTATCTTCAACCTTATTTTTATTTACTGCAACATACCTGATTTTTTGAAGGTAATCATTTAAGGAGTTATCGTTTCCTCCACTGTTTCCCATTACTGCACCGCCCACTGTTCCGGGAATTCCTGCCAGGAAAGAAAAGTCATAACCATGCCTGGCACAATCAACAATAAATTTTTGCAGGTTGCAGGCTGCGCCCGCAATTATTTTGCCGGCTTTCGCGAATTGGAGATAATTAAACTCTTTCCCAAGTTTTAAGACTGCAATGTTTAGAAAACCGTCATTAAATAAAATATTGGTGCCACCGGCTATTACGATAAATTTTAAAGAATTTACTGTTAATTTAGTAACAATATCCAGCAAGGATTTCCTATTTTCAATCTTTAAAAAGTAAAGGCATTTACCTCCCGTTCCAATAGATGTAAGGCCCGGTACATTAAAATTAAAAACCATGCTTTCCTGAAAATTTTTTTCGAATATTTCTTTAATATTACTTATATTTTTCTCAAACATTTCTTTTTTACTTATTAAGTTATTCAATTTTTTAATAAATCATCCGTAACTCTTGTTATATCTCCCGCACCCATCAGGAGAACTATATCGCCTTTTCGTATATTTGCATCCAGGTAATCTTTCACATCAGGCAATTTTGGAATGTAGGCTATTTTTTTATTAAAACCTTCTTCTATCAAGCTATCAACCAGCAATTTTCCCGTAACTCCCGGCATAGGCTGTTCGTCTGAACCAAAAACATCCGTTATTACCAGGATATCGGTGTGGGTAAAGCTCTGGCTAAATCTGTCATGCAAACTTGCGAGTCTTGTGTACCTGTGCGGTTGAAACACCGTTATAATCCTCTCTTTCTTTTCAAGAATTGCTGCTTCAAGGGTTGCTTTAACTTCTGTTGGATGATGGGCATAATCATCAAAAATGGCAGCTCCAAATTTTTCGCCTCTTTTTTCAAATCTTCTCTTTACACCTGTAAAATACTGCAAAATGCTTATTGATTTTTTCATATCAAGTCCCAATCCGAAACATACTGAAAGTGCCGCAAGACTATTTTTTATATTATGATGCCCCGGGACATTCAATTTTACTGCCAGCTTATTTAAGCTGCCGTTGCTTTTAAAAACTAACTCATAACTTGATGCAAAGTTTGAAAGCTTGATATTTTCTGCCCGCAAATCGTTTTTAATCCCGGTTCCAAAAGTTATTACTTTCTCTCCGGTATGTTCCAAAACATCTGCCAGTCTTATTTCATCACCATTTATTACTGCGAGCCCACCCTTTTTAATATTATTTATAAACTTCAAGAAACTGTTTTTCAATAACTCAAAATCTTTCCAGTAATCCATATGGTCTTCCTCGATATTTGTCACAACCCCGACAAATGACCGGTATTTTAAAAAAGTGCCGTCGCTTTCACATGCTTCTGCAATTATATAATCACTGTTTCCAAATCGGGCATTGGAACCTAGCTCATTTAGTTCCCCACCTATAATTATTGTCGGATCCAGCTCCAACCCCCGCATTATTAAAGAAATCATTGAAGTAGTTGTGGTCTTCCCGTGGGTTCCTGTAACTGCAATACCCTTTTTGCTATTTAAAATCCAGGCAAGTATATCGCCACGGCTAAAAATAGGGATTTTATTTTCACTGGCAGCCATAAGTTCCTGATTGTCCTTAGAAATTGCTGTTGAAAAAATAACCGCATCCCAACCTTCGACATTTTTTCTGTCATGCCCTATATTTACATGCATGCCTTCCCCTTTTAACAAATTCGTATATCTTGATTCTTTAATATCCGAGCCGGAGATGTGATATCCCATTCCATTTAACACTATTGCTATTGCACTCATCCCTGCCCCGCCAATTCCGATAAGATAAAATTTTTTATATTGCCGGAGCCTGTTTTTGTTTTCCATAACTGTCTTTCTCTATTATTGTTTCTGCAATTATTTTTGCGCTATCCATGCCGGCGATTTTTAGCTTTGCTTCTTTAATCAAAAAATATTTTTCTTTATTGTTTACTAACAAATTATTAATTTCGCCGGCAAGATTTTCCTGACTTAAATCTTTGTCCAATATCATAACAGCCTTTTTATTTTTAACCAGGTACCGGGCATTATAAAACTGGTGATTACCAATAGCTTTCGGGAACGGAATTAAAATTGCCGGTATGTTTGTAATCGCCAGTTCAGCAATCGTGTTAGCGCCTGCCCTTGAAATTATAAGATCTGCAATTGTATAAACCTTGTCCATCTCACTTACGTAAGGAAGCAGGCAAAACAACAACCTGTCACTTTCATTACAAATATTTTTTAATTTTTTACCGGCCTCCTCGTAGTACCTGTTACCGCATATAAGTATTATCTGCATGCTGCTATCGTTTTTGAAATAATTATATAGGTCCATTACCGCAGCATTAATTTTTTCCGCTCCCAAACTCCCGCCAAAAGCTGCGATGGTAAACCTTTCTTCTTTAAAACCCCAATTCTGGTAATCCGGCTCGGCATAAATTGAATCTCTTATTTCTTTTCTAACAGGATTTCCTGAAAAAACAACCCTTGCATTTCTTAAATTAAAAAATTTAGCAGTATCTTCGAAACTGATGAATACATATCTCGAAAATCTGGAAAATATCTTATTTAATCTTCCGGGTATGTAGTTTTGCTCATGAAGGCCAAATTTCTTTCCTAAAAAGATTGCAGCCGCCAGTACCGGCCCGCAGACATAACCACCCATACCAATTATAAAATCAGGCTTGAAATTAAGTAGCAGTGAAAGTGAACTAAAAAATCCTGCCATAAAAAAAACCAAAAACTTTAAATAACTTAAAACCTTTTTAAAATAATTGTTTGTGTTTATAAGGCCCGATGCCTTTATGGTCCGGAAATCTATACCAAGTTCGGGTATAAACTTATTTTCCATTCCTCTTTTAGTTCCTACAAAAAGCAATCTGCTATATGGATATTTTTCTTTTATAAATTCCAATATTGCAATAGCGGGATATATATGGCCCGCCGTTCCGCCACCACATATTAAGATGCTTTTTATGGTCTTGTCTTCTTTACCCATTATCCTGCACGCCCGTGTCAATTATATTTGTAGAAGTCAAATTTTGCCTCGAAATATTAAGTAATATTCCCGCACAAGCCATGTTAACCAGTAGTGATGAGCCACCGGAACTGATAAACGGGAGTGTCAATCCTGTCACTGGCATAAGCCCGATAACTACAGCTATGTTCAAAACAGATTGAGCAATAATTAAACCTGTGATAGCTCCTGCAAGAGTCCTGCCGAAATAGTCTTCAGTTTTAAGGCATATTCTAATGCCAATAAAAGCCAGAAGTAAAAACAATGCTATGACCACCAGGGTACCTACCATGCCAAACTCTTCACCTAAAATTGCAAATATGAAATCTGTATGAGCTTCTGGCAGATAAGAATATTTTTGAATACTGTTACCCAAACCCAACCCGATAATATTACCGGAACCCAGGGCTATAAGTGACTGGTTCACCTGGAAATTAACCCCACCTGTATCAGCGGTCTTATTGAAAAAAGCAAAGATTCTTTCCCGCCTGTAATCTTCCATAAACATATAGGCAACAAGAACTGCGATACCTGCCAGTCCAAGACTGATCATGTGCGGGAATCTTACATTGCCAATAAAAAATATTAAAAATATTACGATCCATATAATTACAACTGTTCCAAAATCAGGTTCAAGAAAAATTAATAAAGTAATAACCAGCAGTACGACAAAAGAGGGCCATATAATATTTTTAAAGACACTATTCTCCTTGTATTTTTTATTTAAGCTGTCGCAGACAAAAACAATGAGTGCAATTTTTGCAATTTCTGAAGGCTGAATGTTGAAGAAAAACAAATTCAGCCATCTTCTGGACCCTCCTACCGGACTGCTTAAGCCTGGTATTAATACAAGTGCAAGAAGGCCAATTGAAATTAAAACAAAAAAAATAGAAATTTTTGAATAAAACCGGTAGTTAATTTTAGAAAGTATGATAAATACTATAAATGATATGACCCACCACACAATCTGTCGCCTGATAAACCAGTAGGGGTCGTTAAAATACCTGTCCCCTACTGCAATTGAAGAGCTCGAAACCATTACTATACCTATAATTGACAGGATAAATACAATTACAAAAATAAAGTAATATTCAATATTTATTTTTAAAACATTGTATCTTTGAAATTTTTCTTCCTCAGCCATTATTTTTTCTTTT
>CAZFFH010000003.1:10959-16274 GCA_964518375.1 uncultured Actinomycetota bacterium | reverse complement strand
ACTAAAATCCATTTCTTTGTCCTTACCGCCCAAAATAAGAGTTACTTCTTTTTTAAAACTTGATAATGCCTTGATGGTTGAATCAGGATTTGTTGCCTTAGAATCATTAAAACACCTGATATTATTAATAATTTCAATAAACTCTATCCTGTGCTCGAGTGTTTTGAAATTCTTAACAGTTTTTTCCATGCCGGCGTCATCAACATTAAAAATCTTGGCAGAACCCAGGCATGCCATAATATTTAAAATATTATGCTCCCCAACCAGGTTAATTTCTGAAATATCAATCTTTCCGGCATCGCCTTTTATTTTATAGTGGATATTATTATCTTCATAATTGATAAAATTATCGCTAGCCGGCTGCCCGGATTTTTTAAAACTATATTTGATAATATTCAAATTGGATCTGTTGCAGCAATTTTTTTCCCGAAGCTTTTTACTGATAAAAATATCATCAATATTAAAAATCCCCCAGTCAATCCCGTCAAGATTTGAAAATATTCTGAACTTTATATCTGCATAGTTATCCATGGTGAAATGCCTGTCCATATGATCGTTAGTTATATTTAAAACTACTGCAACATGAGGTTTGAAACTGTAAATTCTTTCAAGCTGGAAGCTGCTTATTTCAATGACCCTGATTGTATCTTCAGGATACCGCCAGTCTATGGTGTTTATTAAAGGGTTCCCGATATTTCCGCATACAACAGCTTTCTTGCCTGCTTCTACAAGAATTTTTTCGATTAATGTAACAACCGTAGTCTTACCATTGGTCCCGGTGACAGCAATTGTTTTTTTCTTTGCTTCTTCAGGCATTAGTTTCCAGGCAAATTCTATTTCACTCCAAATTGGTATCCCTCTTTTATCAGCCTCTTTAATTACGCCAATATCATTTGAAATACCGGGGCTGACTACTGCCAGGTCCATCCCTTTTATGATATCAATATCTTCGTTTATTTTTTCATCCAGTCTTATTTCCAGTTTAAAACCTTTTGTTCTTTCAATTTCTGCAAGGCTGGACCCAATATCAATATAAGGATTATTATCCATCCCGAACACATTTACCGGTAAGGAAGCGAGCTTTTTTATGACAGAAATACCACTTTTTCCCAAACCCAATACCAGTATATTTTTATTCTTTAAAAAGTTCCCGGTTTCTAAATTCATTTTTAGTCTATAAATTTTAAATAATAGATGAAAAATCCAAGTCCTGAAAAAAGAGTACAGATTATCCAGAATCGTATTATGACCTTTATTTCTACCCACCCGAGAAGCTCAAAGTGATGGTGGAGAGGAGCCATTTTAAATACCCGTTTTTTGAATATCTTAAACCATATAACCTGTATAATTACCGAAAGAGTTTCAATCACAAATAATCCGCTTATTACAAATAGTAGTATTTCCTGTTTTAAAACTATTGCAACCGCAGCTATCAAACCACCCAGGCCGAATGAGCCTGTATCACCCATGAAAATTTCGGCAGGAGCCGTGTTCCACCATAAAAAAGCGGCGCATGATGCGATAGTCGCGCCGCATATAACCGCTATATCTATTCCGAATAAAACATTGGAGATTGTCCATTCCAGGAATGCAATAAAGCAAAAAATTGCCAAAACTATAGACGACGACCCTGCTGCAAGACCGTCGAGCCCGTCAGTTAAATTTACTGCATTGGTTGTGGAAATGATGATAATTGCAGGAATAATATAATACCAGTCTCCAAGCTGGAATTTTAGGCCGGTAAGGGGGATACTGATTGTCGTATCAAGATTTATAACGTATTTCGCAACTAAAAAGAAATAGATACATACTATCACCAAAAGCAGCATTTTCACCCATCCCCGGAGTCCAAGGGACCTCTGTTTTTTAAGTGACATGTAATCATCAATAAACCCAATGAGCCCGCACATTAAGAAAACAGAAACAATAAAAATCCCTTCATAGCTGAATACATCGTGCCTGTAGAATTTTATAACTGATACTCCTGCGTAAGAAATCAGGGCCGCCACAATAAATACTATACCGCCCATTGTGGGCGTACCGGATTTTGTTGAATGTGATTTGGGTCCGTCAATTCTAATGCTCTGGCCGATTTTTCTTTTTCTTTGTATTTTTATAAATAGCGGGGTAAAAAACAGTGAAATCGACCCGCCAAATATTATTGAAAGAAAGATCCAGTTCATAATTTATCCTTTGAAATAAAAAAATTTAAACATAAAAATAAACCATTTAATTAATAAAATCCAGCAGGCTTTCCAGCCTGTTTGCTCTTGACCCTTTTATAAGAATAACATCACCCGTTTTTAAAAAACTTTGCAATTTACTGCCAAGATTTTCCTTATCATCAAAATAATGAGATTTATTAGGCAAAAAACCTAAACAAATCTTTTTCGAAAGCTTACCGACAACAACGACCAGGTCTATATTCTTCTCCTTTAAGTACTGTCCAATTTCAAAATGCAGCCGTTCGCTTTCATCTCCCAGTTCCAGCATATCTGCCAGTATTACAACACTTCTGCCTTTATTTTTAGAAGCCACCAGCTTAAGAGTATCAATCGCTTTTTTCATTGACAGCGGATTTGCATTATAACAATCATTAATAATAATTTTGTCTCCTTTTCTTCCTACTTCCATTCTCCTGTTTTCTAAAACTGCATTTTCAATGCCTTCCCTTATGATTTCCGGTTCAAGTTTTAGAAAAGAACATATTGCTGCGGCACAGCAAGCATTATAAAGATTATGATAGCCTGAAACAGGTAAATTTATTTCAGCAAGCTTTTTTTTATTTTTATAAAAGCCAAAAGAAAATTTTCCATATTCATCCATATCTTTTTCAAGAAAATTAAAATCAAGACTGTTGTTGCGCCCGAATTTCAGGACTTTGCATTTTGTTCTTTTTTCAATAAAATCCGCCCAATCATCATCATTATTTAAAAAGAGTACACCCTTTTTTATAGCAATGAAATCAGCCATTTCGGATTTTGCCAGGGCAATTTCCTCCATATTTTTAAAAAATTCAAGATGAGAAGGACCAACTGCAGTTATGGCTCCTATATCAAGGTTTATTACTTTAGTAAGTTTGCCAATCTGGCCATTTGCCCTCATACCAAGTTCGGCAATAAAAAATTGGGTGTTTTTATCAATTTCAAGAACAGATTTGGATATTCCAATTTCTGTATTAAAATTTTTAGGGGTAAATTTTGTATTAAAAACCCTGCTCAATATGCTTACAATAAAATCTTTTGTTGTAGTTTTTCCCACACTGCCGGTTATACCTATCACAATGGGATTGAATTTCCTGATATAGTGATGGCTGATATCCTGCAGAAAGTTTAAATTGTTTTCAGTTTTTAACACTACCATATTGTCCCATATACCAGGTTTTATTTTATCTCTCCAGCCGGCAATAATATCATTAAACCTTGATTCAAAAATAAAACCAGATGCACCCTGCTTAACTGCGTCGCCAATAAAATCATGCCCATTATAATTCTCGCCCACAACAGGTATGAAAAAATCCCCGTCTTCTATTGTCCTGGTATCTGTAGATATTGAGGCCAGGTTAAAATTTTGAAAATCTTTGTTGTATCCCTGGCCATAAACATTTGAACTGGTCCAGTCCAGGATTTCCTTTAATTTTATTTTAATGCCAAGCTTCATCTATCCCACTGCCTTACAACTTCCTGGTCGCTGAAATGTATCCTGAAATCTGCAAATTCCTGGTAATCTTCGTGGCCCTTTCCGGCAATCATCACAATGTCCTTTTCTCCGGCAGTATCAAGCGCATGGAATATTGCGTCTTTCCTGTCAGCCATTTTCATGTATTTTTGAGTACCGGATTTGCGGAATCCTTCTTCTATCATATCTATAATCATTTCCGGTTCTTCGTTCCTTGGATTATCTGAGGTAATTATCGTAAAATCAGCCAGCAGATCTGATATTCTGCCCATTATCTTCCTTTTTGCCTTATCTCTATCACCGCCGCAGCCAAAAACTGAAATGAGTTTCCCGCCCGGCTCCAATAATGACTTGGCCGTTTTTAAAACATTTTCCAAACCATCTGGAGTATGAGCGTAATCCACTATAACATTTCTTGTATTCTGCATTTCAATCTTTTCAAACCTGCCCGGGACCCCTGACACGGTTTTTATTCCATCCTGGATATCTTTTACATTCAGATCCATAGCCAGTCCTGTACCTGCAGAAGCCAGTATATTATAAACATTAAAAAACCCGCATAACTTTGAGCTTATCTTAAATTTAAAATTGCCTCCAGGCTGGCGCCGGTAATTTAAATACATGCTGGTCCCATTAATAGAATTCTTGATATCACTTGCAAACAGTCTTGCGCTCTTATCTTTTATTGCATATGTCAGCAATTTTAGATCAGTTGCCCTTGCCAGGGCCGTTCCATACATATCATCAATATTAATTACGGCTCCCCTGCCTCCATATTTTTCCCTGTTTTCTTTTAAAAATAGCCTTTTTTTAACTTCAAAATAATTTTCCATATTTGTATGATAATCCAGGTGATCCTGGGTTAAATTCGTAAAAACAAAATAATCATAATCAAGGTAATCTATCCTGTGAAGATCAATAGAATGAGAGGATACTTCCATTGTTGCAGCTTTTATCCCTTCACGGGCACTTCTGTAAAAAAATTCATTCAAATCCAGTGATTCGGGTGTGGTCCTGTCAAAGGCTGACAAGTCATATCCAATAAAAGCTCTAACAGTTGTAATCAATGAAGTTTTCAGCCCCGCAGACCTCAAAATCGAATCAGTCAAAAAAACTGTTGTGGTCTTTCCGTTAGTTCCTGTTACGCCTATCAATACCAGCGGACCAGTCGGGTTTTTATAAAAATTCCTGCAGGCTTTTGGAAACTCCGCCCTGCAGTCTTTAACCAATATCTGGGTTATATTTTTAGGAAGTTCCAGGACTTTTTGTACCATTGCAGCCGCTGCGCCATTTTGTACTGCTTCCGGGGCAAAATCATGGCCATCTTTTTTAAAACCTGTAATAGAAAGAAACAAATTCCCCATTTTAATTTTTTTTGAGTTAATGGAAATTCCAGTTATCTCAACGTCCTGCGAACCAATGATACTGGCGTATTCAATATCCTTTAAAACATCCCTAAGCTTCATACTGCCCCACCCTCAATCTTTTTAAAGAAAAATTCATGATTTCCTTAAAAATAGGAGCCGCAACGGTGCCGCCAAATATTTCATTCTCGGGACCATGCGGCTCATCGATTACTACTATGATTGCGACTTGTGGATTATCGTAAGGTGCAAAACCTACGAATGAAGTAATAA
>CAZFFH010000003.1:0-10859 GCA_964518375.1 uncultured Actinomycetota bacterium | reverse complement strand
GGGGGCAGGTTAAATGTCTGGTCATATTTAATGCAGTCATTATCTATTGCAGAAGATATATTTACTATTTTGAATGTAGAGCCAGGTTCATATGTAAAAGAAATTCCCAGGTTCTTATATAGGGACTGGTCATATTGCTGATAATTATTCAGTTCAAATCCCGGATAACCTGCCATAGCATAAATTTCTCCTGTTTGCGGATTCATAACTACCGCAATAGATCTCAGAGCTTTATAATCAGCTGTGACTTCTTCTAATATTTTTTGGGCAATATATTGTATCTGTGAATCAATTGTAAGCACTACGTCACCGCCATCCACAGGAGATATATAATTATTTTTACTGCCCGGTATTATTTTTCCATATACATCTTTTTCAATTATGTATTTCCCATCAATACCCCTGAGAATTTTTTCATATTCCAGCTCAACCCCATCCAAGCCATTGTTATCCAGTCCTGTAAAACCTACAATCGCAGCAGCAAGGTCGTTTTGGGGATAGTACCTCTTTGTTTCATTTTGTGTGTAAATTCCCGGAAGATTTAACTGGTTTATAAGTTCTGCAACTTCTGAGCTTATCTGTCTTTTAATATAAACAAAGCCCAACTCCTTGCTGCCGAGCTTTTGTTCTATTGATACAGCGTCCATATCCAATATTTTTGATAGCGCCTTTGCCTCTTGCTCTGCACTGATGACCAGCTTTGGATTTGCATAAACTGTTTTTTCAATTAAGCTTGTAGCCAATTCTATTTCGTTCCTATCCAAAATTTTTCCTCTTTTAGCATTAATTGTAAATTGATCCATATGCTGGTATTCTGCATAACTTTGGTACTTTGAAGCATATATATATTGTATTGAAACAAGCTTATATATAAGCAAAGCAAAAGCTGCAACAAATAAAATAAACAGGAAATATATTCGTTTCCTGTTTATTGTATTATTAGTTACCCTAATCATCTTAGCATTTTTTCAATTATAAATTATGGTATGAAAAATGTTAGCACTCCTTCTGAAACTACCATTATAATATCTTTTATACTATATATTGTACCTAAAAAATTGTCATATTTCTTTAACTCAGGTGCAGGATTTTTTGCAATATAATCATGAATTTTTTGTTCTTTTGCCAGGTCCACCCCCGCAACTCTCATCACTTTTATATTCTCTGACATCTTCATCCCAAGATCGTTTTCCGCAACATTAATGATCCTGCCAGGGTTTTTTAATTCAGAAATTTTTAATTTTAACCTGTCAGCACGTTCTTTCTCTTGGGAAATCATCTCACTATTGTCAAATATCTTTTTATCATAATTAATAGCCTGTGTTTTCAACCCTATATTCAGCAAAAGTCCAAGGCATGCGAAAATAGCAACTATCATGCACACATAAAAAATTCCGGTGCGTGATTGCATGACCTTTTCTCTGCCCGTATTTTCCTGCTTATTAACCAGATACAGTAACGGGTATGATTTCCTGCTATATAATTCTTCTTCTGCTAACCTTGTACTCATTTTTATTATTGGTTATGCTTCTATGTTATGCTTTTTCAAAAACTCTTAACTTTGCGCTTTTGGACCTTGGATTCTCTTCAATTTCAGCCACTGACGGTCTAACTACCTTCTTTGTTAAAATATTTCCCCTTTTCTCTGCATCACATCTGCAAATGGGAAAATCAGGCGGACAAACACATTTGCCTGAAAATTTTTCGAATTTATTTTTTACTATCCTATCTTCCAACGAATGATAGGAAATAACTGCAATCCTCCCTTTCTTTTCAAGAAAACTGATGGACCGGTCCAATGCTTTGCTTATACTGTCAAGCTCATCATTGACTTCAATCCTTAAAGCCTGGAAAATTCTTTTTGCCGGATGACCCTTCCTTTGATAGCTGAATTTTACAGGAATTGCTTTACTGATTATTTCTGATAACTCGCCGGTAGTTTCTATATTCTTTATTTGCCTGCGATTTAATATGCTCCTTGCAATCCTGCCGGACCATTTTTCTTCGCCAAATTTATAAAAAATTTCTTTCAGCCTTTCTTCAGAGTATTCATTTATTATCGAATAGGCGTCGATCTTCCCATCATTTCCGAACCTCATATCAAGTTTTTCGTCCCTGATGTAGCTAAAACCTTTCCCTGACCCGTCAATTTGCATTGAAGAAAGACCTAAATCAAATAAAAAACCATTTACTTTTTTAATTTTAAGCTTTTTTAAAATTCCGGTGATGTTTACAAAATTATCATTTACAAGATAAACATTATCTAAAAGCTTCTTTTTGGCCAGTATTCTGGCGGCGGTGCTTATGGCCTGGCTATCAAGATCAACTCCAATTATTTTGCCTGTGGGGGCAATGGCTTTAATAATTCCTATGGTATGGCCGGCACCGCCAAGAGTTCCGTCAAAAATAACATCACCTTTTTTTAAATTTAAATAATCTATTACCTCCTTTACTAGAACTGGCTTATGGATATTTTCATAATTCATTTACATTTTAAAATTTAATATTTTTATTATCATTTGCATTGTCTTCCAACACTGTTAAAATCCAAGTTCCTCCAAAGTGCTGTCATCGCTCATAAATTTATTGTCTGTTTCGTCATAATAGTTGGACCAGGCTTGTCCGGACCAGATTTCTACCCTGTCTGACACTCCAACCAGAACTACATCCTTGTCCAGATTTGCATACTCTGATAAATTCTGTGGAATCTTAACCCTGCCCTGGGGATCAATTGCTTCATCATTTGCAGAAGCATAAAACCACCGCGCAAGCGCCAGTGTATTCTTTTTGGCTATGGGGCCGGCCGGTATTTTAGATCGAAGGTTGTTCCAACCTTCCTTTGAAAATAAAAAAAGGCACCTCTCATCAAATCCTTTTGATATGACTGCACCTCCGATGAGTTCCTCTCTAAATTTCGAAGGAATGAAAACTCTTCCCTTATTATCTTTTGTCCTATGATATTCTCCTATAAACATTTCTTTAAAATTGGTTGACCATTTTAAATTGAAATCAAGGGGAAATTCTTTGATTTTCACCACTTTTCCCCACTTTTATCCATAAGATAGCACAATTCACCATACTTGTAAATACTTTTACCAAACTTTTTTAAAATATTTTTTTATATATTTATGAATAAATATATATAATATTGTTGAGATTGTAAGCACAGAGAGGGGATTTATGATTTGAAGCTGCTATAAGTAGATATAACAACAGCCTGCTATATCTGCTTTTTTGGTTGGAATAAAAGAATTTAAAATAAAAATGTGATTAAAGATAAAGGAAATAATTATAAATATAGTAAATATTCTAATGGATGAGAATAACCGGAGTAATGATTTTAAAACTCAATTGCTTGATAATATTAATCTTCCAGTTTTAATTCCTTGGTGATTAATTTACCGTCTTCTGTCCTGGTCAGCTCCTCAATTTTTCTTTCTGCTTCGTTTAACTTTTTCAGACAATGAGAAGAGAGCCTGACACCCAATTCGAACTTGTCGATTGAGGTTTCAAGAGATATACTCTCATCTTCAAGATCCTTTACGATTGCCTCCAGTTTAATCAGCGCATCCTCAAAACTTAATTTTTCAATTTCCATCCTCTAGCTCCAATCTTAGCTTTTTATCAATTTTACTTAAAATTTTAGATAATAAAATACCATCCTGCAAAATTACCTTAATATTTTCTCCAACTTCAACTTCCTTGATGTTCTTTATGCTTTTATTTGACTTTTCATTCAATATTAATGCATAGCCTCTCTCAATAGTTGATACGGGACTATTCTTTTGCAGATCCTTAAGAATTAAACCGGCCTTATTCCTTTTCATATTCAGGGAATTCTTAAAGTTTTCAAGAAATCTGGTGGAAAAGTTACCGGTCATTACCCTATTTAAATTTATTTTATCACATATGTATTTCTTGTTTATCTGCCGGTACTGTTTTGTTAGTTTCTTATTTAATCTATCCATTAAAGCTGGCATATTTTCCTTGAGTTTTGAATTTAAGCTGTCGAACTCCTGCCATAGCGCAAGACCAATTGTTTGGGGTTTTTTAAAGATTCTGCGTTTAATCAAAAAGGATAATTCTTTCCTTCCAATCATCAATTTAGTGTCAATATGAATCTTCATTTTCCTGACCAATTTTTTTATTTTTTCTTGAGCTTCTGGTTTGTTCAGGATAACAACTTCTGCAGCAATTGACGGGGTAGCGGCTCTCAAATCTGCAACAAAGTCTGAAATTGTAAAGTCTGTTTCGTGTCCTATTGCTGAAATTACAGGGATACTGCAATTAAAAATTTTTTCAGCAATCATTTCTGTATTGAAGGCCCAGAGGTCTTCAAGGGAACCTCCGCCCCGGGCCATTATGATTACATCAACACCATATTTGCAAAAATCATTAATTGCATCACAGACTTCTACGCTCGAAGTAATGCCCTGAACATTTACATTTCTTACAACCAGGTGGAAATTTTCATAACGCCTGGAAAGAACTGATATCATGTCATGCAGTACTGCTCCACCCATGGAAGTAATGACACCAATGGTTTTGGGAAGTATTGGAATCTTCCTTTTCCGGGAGGGTTCAAAGTAGCCTTTATTTTCAAGCTTGGCTTTCAGCTGCTCAAAAGCCAGCAAAAGCGAACCCTGGCCCACGGGCCTGGCATCCAGGGCAATAATCTGGTATTCTCCTCTTTTTTCATAAACAGAAACGTAGCCATTAATTAAAAGATGCTGGCCATCTTCTATTTCATAAAGCAGTTTCCTGTTATTTTCATAAAACATTACAACTTTTATTTTTGAATACTCGTCCTTAAGGTCAAAGTAAATGTTTCTTTTATTGTGGAAATAACAGTTACTCACTTCTCCTTCAACCCATATATTAGAAAAATTCGATTCAAGGTCTTTTTTTACACTTAAATTAAGCTCACTTACCGTATAAATATGAGTATCTATTTTCTTATGCTCCTCCAAAAAAAATTTTATAGTCAATCAGTACCCGGACAATAATATAGGTACAAAAAATTATTTCCATCGCAGTTGCAATAAAATTAATTATGTTTTCCGGCCCGCTTGCTCTTTCTTTTAAGTATTCTGATGGCTTCTTGTAAAATTTTTTAATACCCGGAAAAAACTTTAAGAGAGAATAAAGAGTATATCCCGTGAGAATTGAAGCGCCAATCATAACAACAATATTATTAAAGAAATAGACACAGGCAATGAAATAGCCAATTTCAAGAAGATTTAAAATGATGATAATAGCCAGTGACAGTATCCCGGGTCCGGATATTAAAGAGAGCCCCCGTTCGTTTTCAGGGATATTTTCTTCTAATCTTTTAGTATCTTCGATAATAGTGTTGCCACTATTTGATTTGATTAAAAATCTTAAGCTTGATACATGCAGCCATATTAATATTAGTGAAAGAATCATTATTAGGAACATAGGAAATATTATATCAACTATATAAAAAGTTAAAAACCAGGCTTTTTGACTTATAAGATATACTTTTTTAACTTTTGCATTAAATAATTTGTAAAAACCTTAGGTTTTTACTTTTTCGCCGGAAGAAGTGCCGCCGGTTTTTACATCAGGGGCTGCATCCTTATCTTCCTTCTTAATCTCCTTCTTATCTTCTTTGGTTGATGGTGTACCGTTAATTGTTTTATTTGAACTGGATTTATAATCAGTAGAATAAAAACCAGAACCTTTAAAAATTATTCCTGAAGGCAAAAACAACCTTAGCGCTTCAGAACTGCAGGAGTCGCAATGCTCTTTACCTTCGGATCCTACTTTCCTGAATTTCTCAAAAACTTTACCGCAGTTTTTACAACGATAACTATATATAGGCATCTAATTATTCCTTCCTTAAAAAATTATAAAAAATATATATTAATAACAAATTTTAGTCAAACGATATCTGTAAATCTTATTGGATATAAAATCCTATTGAATATAAAAAGATAATAATATATCTTTATTAAAATGAGCAGGAAAGCCATAATAATTCTTATTGTGATAACAGCATTATTTGCAATAATTGCTTTTGTCTCTGTTAAGACCTCGCCCTCAATAGAAAATGCTTTTATTACCGATAACAACAAGCTTACTGAAAAAGAACTGAGTAATGATTTAAGTCAAAACAAGGATATCGTCTTTACCGGTAATCCCGGCTTAAATATTTATGCCGTAATCTTTGTAAAAGATATAACAGAAAAGGACCAGATTAAATTAAAGTGGGTATTTGAAGATGGCAGTTCTGAAAAGACAATACAGGAAGATTTGATAAAGCCTGCAAATAATGGCTCCGGGCAAATAGTGGTTTCCCTGGCAAAAAAAGATAATGGATTTGAAAATGGCAACTATAAAGCAGTTATAAGCCTTAATGATTCCCAGAATTTGACAAAAAAATTCACGATAAAATAAAGCAAAGGCTGCGATTACCCGATAATTATAGAGATCTAATCTTGCTGAACTCTTGTTTTACTCTTTGAAACAACAGCTCAAGTATTTCATTAAATGTATTGTCAAGACCCAGGTTTTCAATGATTGGGATATTATTATCCTTTGCAAGACTTTCAATATAATTTTGTATCATCTGTATATTATCGAGATGTTTGATATATCTCTGGATTGGCCGGGACCCTTGAGTTTCAGTGGTCCTTTTTGTGAAATGCTCTTTTAAGGTTTCCTTGTCAGGAACAGAAATTACAATTCGCTGAATTACTGCTTTTGAATTAAATTTTTCAATATCAAGGTAGCCCGGGACAACATGGGCCCCCTCAATAATAATATCAGTTTTTTCTTCAATATTTCTCTTAATAATTGCATCAATCCCGACTGATACGGCCATAACCTGTTCCCTGAAACCCAATATTACCGGGTTAACTCCGGATGGAGGAAGTGTCAGGTTTTTATAGGCAGTATATGATGAGCCTCTTAAAGGTCTTATCAATTTTTCAGAAACAGACGCTCTCATTACTTCCCTTATTGCATCAGAGGATGCTACCCTTGTTATGTTCAGCCTGTTAGCCAGAATTGTAGCAATTGTGGATTTACCTACACCTGTTGTACCACCAATTAAAATCACTATTGGTTTTTTTAGTTTGCCTACAGATTGCCATAATAAATATTTTTCAGCATATTCAATGTTAACTTGTTCCTTTATAAACCTGAAAACAATTGAGCGAAGTTCATCCTGCGGGATTGATTCCACTTTTTTATTAATCAGGTATTGTTCGATTTCGTAGGCAATCTTATGAGAAGTTAAAATATCGAGTCCGGTAACAGAAATTGAAGCAGCAAGTATTCCCTTTGAAAATGGAAGACCGCTCTTTTTGTCTCTAATTGTAATTATGCTTATGTCCGGCCTTTCAATTACCATGCCGCCATCTTCACTTATTGTTTCTGCAGGCATCTTTTTTTCCCTGTAATTTTTTTAATAATTTTTTTAGATGATCTTCGCCTTCCAATATAACAGGAACATTGTTTATGTAAGATATTTGTTTTTTATTTGCAACCGCAAACTCAGTAACTAAATCCACCGAAGAGGCTTTCAGCTCGGTCAATATGGTATCGTAATTATCACACTCAAGAAGCTCCTTTTTTAATTTTTCCCTATTTGAAAGATTGAAGGAAACTCTCATTATTTCACAATTATACTTTTTTTCAACGTATTCTTTAATTTTGTCTTCAATCAAGCTCTTTGCCGTCAGCGCCATGAATATTTTCCTGCCTTCTATGCTGCCTACAGGTTCGGGCCTGAAAATTGATTTAACAATTTTGACATTGCTTTTACATTTTAATATTTCACTTTCCAGAAAATCTATATTGCCTTTGTCAGTTAAGGGTTCTTCGCACATAGTCAAAACTACAAGATCAGACATCAGGATCCTGTAAGGACCCAGATAGCCCACGATACTTTCCCAGCTCTGATCAGCGCCAATCACGCATATGTTATAATCTGCCCGCACAGGTGGTACCGAAGCGCCGCTCCCTTCCACGATTATGATCCCCGGATTTAATTTTTCAGCAATGCTTACTCCTTCCCTGATATTTGACAGGAAAAATTTTCCGCTAAACCCGCCTCCACACCTTCTGCAGCCAACTGTAGTTACCTTGCTGAAAAGCGCATCTTCTATATAGTCAGAACTTGCATGAAGACCGCTCCTGCTTAGTTTTAATAAAAATTCAGGAGTGATGTCTGTTTGGCTGCCTTTTATTACCTGCGGATGCTCAGGACCACCCCTCCCCATTGCTATTATGCAAACATCATTTGCCGGGGCAAGCATCCTGGCAATATAAGAGCTTATGGCAGTTTTCCCTATCCTTTTCCCGGTTCCTATAATCAGCATGCTTGGTTTACTGATTTTGATACTTTTTTCTTCATATTCAAATAAAAAATCAGGTCCCATATAGGAAGATTGTTTAAACATGCAAAAAGAGGCTATTTTCATGCGCTTAATATAATTTACTACGGGTTCGTCACTGAGGTCATATACAAGATCGGGCTTGAATAGATCAAGAGCTTTTATAAAATCAATATCCAGATCCTTTATTGTAAAAACTTTTTCTTTAAAAAAATCATCCAGGTTGCCAGTAACAAGCTTTTCTGTCCCTCCCAAAAATATTATCCCGGAAAAAAATCCAGGGTAGTTTTTTTTCAGGATATTTATGGCATCATAATTTATTTGCGGGTAATGTTCGCCATCTATTAAAGCGACGAGCTTCTTATCTTTATTTTTCTTGTTCTTTAGTAAATCTATCATTTAATTTGCTTTTTTTAGTCTGTCTTTTAATACCAAGGATTTTTTCAATCTTGTCGAATGGAAATCTCCTGTAAACATCTATTTCATTTTCCCTAAGATATATAATGTTGTAGTTGGGTTCGATTTTGCCTCTGAGCCTTAAACTTGAAACGGTCCCGGCAGTCAGGATATAGAGATCTTCAACCCTCCAGATGTATGGCACGTGCTTATGGCCACATAGAACAAGGTCAACTTCAGAATCCACAAGGACCTCAAGCACATCGCCCGCATCATTTACTATATTTCTTTCCCTGCCTGTTCCCGGGACAGGAATTAAGTGGTGATGCATTGCAAAAATTTTAAAATTACCTGCCGGGCAGCCGCTGAACTCCTTTTTGATCCACTTATAATACTCCCTGCCGATCTGTCCATTATCAAGATCGGGCTCACTTGAATCTGCTGCAACTATCATCAGGCCGTCCTTTTTAAAATCAGTGAATCTTTCGCCAAAAACATCCTCAAAGTGCATATAACCCACATTCCTGGAATCATGATTACCCGGTTGCACTATGAGATTTTTACATTTTATCGGTGATATATAATTCTGGACCGTATCATACTCTCTCCTGTATCCCATGCCGGTTAGATCGCCTGTTATTATTACAATTTCCGGCTTTAGTTCATTTATCTCATCGACGCATCTTGTAAGCAGGCTGGGTACGAAATCCGACTCACCCACATGAAGATCCGAAATTTGCACAATTACTGTTTCTTTTTTATCTTCTACCATTTTTACCTCTTAAAAAATAAATATTTTAAAAAAATAAATATATCAAGCAATAAATTCTTTAATATTTAATAATCTTCAATTTATCAAGCACATCTTTATAAGTTCTTTCACCTCTTAGAATTTTGCAGCATGCAGAGAAATAATTATCATTATTCTTAATCAATTTATAAAAAAATAAAAGAGAGTCAAAAAATATTTTGGTAAACATTAACGAAATTTTTATATCCTTGAAGATATTATCCCTTATTTTTGATTCATAGTCTTCAAAATTAAAAATAGAACTTGTAAGAGCTGCGGTAATACTATCGCTTGCTATCAATGAACTCTTAAAACTGTTATAAAGTCCTTCCCCCGTAAAACCATCGCCAACACAAGCTGCGTCCCCGACAGTCAAGACCCTGTAGCCGCAAACCGGTGTTTTATAATCACCAACATGTATATGCTGGGCATTGATTTTTAAATTGCCGGAGGCGCCTTTATTTCCATTACCTGTGTAAAAATCTGACAAGAATGACTTAAAATATTTCCTCATTTTTTTAGCATACCCTGAAGGCGCGCCTATTCCGCATGATAAATAGTCTTTTTTTGGAAAAACCCAGCAGTATCCTTTTCTTACACCATTAAAATCAAGCCTTATATTATCTTTGAAGTCAAATATATTTTTGGCATCAATATTGTTTAAATTTATTTCTGTTTCATATCCCAGGATTTTTTTGATATTAGCATTCCCAATTATGCTTCTATGCACCGGGCCCCTGGTACCATCTGCCCCTGCAAGCACCTTTGCATGATATTTATTTTTATCGGTTTTTACAATTACATGATTTCCCGTGTTATCATAACCTTCAACTTTTTCACCAAATTTGAAATTACATCCACTGTCTTTTGCCTTACCTGCAATAAAAAAATCAAATTTTTTTCTATCAACAGTATAAATTATTGGTTCTGTATACCTTTTGGCGCAAACATCCCTGTTTTTTTGGGAAAAATATATTCCATATATACTCTTTTCAATGACTTCCTCTATATTGAAAGGCAGGATTTTGAGAGTTCTATGCTGTATACCGCCGGCACAGGTTTTATAACGGGGGAATATTTCTTTTTCAATTATTAAAGTGTTTATGTTCTTAGAGCTAAGCAGAAATCCAAGGAGGCTTCCTGAGGGTCCGCCACCTGAAATTATTACATCATAGATTTCATCCATGAAACAATTCTATATAAAGTAAAGGTAAAGCACAATAAATTATTTACGCGCCTTACCTTTACAAAAATAAAATAATACTGCCTTAAATATATGCCTTTTCTGTTTGCTTATCAAAGAGGTGAAG
>CAZFFH010000002.1:46027-47962 GCA_964518375.1 uncultured Actinomycetota bacterium | reverse complement strand
TCCCAAACCTCATCCCTCTTTTTGTCTATAATGGATAGGAATAAAAAAAACTTATGAATATTAATTTTTTGTAAGTGAAATTACTTTTTCTACATCAATAGAGTCTTTTATAATTTGTAATAATTTATCCAGTTTCTTGACGTTGTATATTCTTGAATGTCCCATTATTTCACATAGTTTTCCAACAGCAGTTAAAGTATCACACCCTACAAGAACAATTGGGATTCCAAGCTCTTCTGCTCTACCGACAACTATGGCGCTAGGTTGGTAATTCCCGGTAAGAACAAGACATTTTGTTTTAGTTTCAAGTGCTGCAAGTTGTATATCTGCTCTGTCACCACCTGTTATTACTACTTTATCGGGATTTCTTCTGAAATACTTGAGCGCTAACTCATGACCCATTGCACCGACCATAAAAGACCCAACAAGTTCATCTTTTTTTTCATTTGCACATAGAATCTTGCCGTCAATGTATTTGGCCATTTCTTTAATACTAACTGATGATAAAACTTTATCTGAAAGCATAGTTCCAAAAACATTTATACCTCTTTTTTTGAAGTAAGGAAGTTCAATGTTTTTAAGCCTATCCATATCCTCTATAGGAACCAAATTTATAATAATTCCACCAAAGAAATCTTCAAAATATTCCTTATAAAACATTGCAAGGTCTGCAATATCATCACCATATTTGATTATAACAATAGCCTTTGCATCAATAGAACTGCATATTTCTTTTGAAGAGACGCCTGCAAATATTCCATAATCTATGTATTTCCCTCCCTCAATAAGCATAATATCTTTATTTTCTGCAATTTTCTTGTAAGATTTATTGATAATATCGAGGTATTTCTTTGAAGATAACTCGATTTTTTCTTTTAAAACATCTTCGTATGCTTTTCCCATAAAAATCAAAGGGCTTATATCCTTAAGATTATCCTTTATTCCCAGAATTCTAGAAATATTATGCACATCTTCATCAACATAGTAATCCCCAACTTTTACCGGAAGGCTGCCCAAAGGTTTCATATAGCCGGTTTTATACCCTCTTTCAATCAGCAGCTTACCCATAGCAACACAAATAGAGCTTTTCCCCGAGAAAGGTTGAGTAGAAACAAACAATAAAGGTTTCATTTTTTTATCCCTCTTCTTTTATTTATAATGAGTTTTTATATATTTTTATTATATCAGGAAAATTAATAACAAGCTGAGAATTTTTAATGCAATTATTTTATTTTAATATACTCAGGTTAATAACTTGTTAACTATATATACTAAAAGAGTTTTTATAACATCCGTTTTTAAATAATGCGAGGCGCTGCTGTCAAAAAGAACTCTTATATTAGCATCAAATTCTTCGTCTTTTTCATCAATAATAAATAACACCGGAAATTTTTTGAATGGGTAAATTAACCCTGAAAATTTAAAATTTTTATTTTTTTCTCCCCCAATTTCTAAAAGTTTTCCAATAAATTCTCCTCCATTGCTTTCGTATTTTTTTACAAGTGGCTGCAACACCCCAGGAATAGTGCTTGCATAAAAAAGTCCACCCGGAAGTTCCCTGTATAAAATCCACTCTCCTGATAATGGTGTTCCGTCAGCAGTTAAAAGAAAATGAAGAATAATAGTTGAAGAAAACAAATCAAGCGGTTCAAATTTTTCAAAATCAGGCTCAAATAGGTGCCTGTATTTATAGTTTAAAACATATATTTTACTTTTATTTAGATCTATGAGCACACTTTTTTCAAAAAAATCTAATACTAATTCACCCTTAACACTAATCTGCACACCAGTTTTTTGCGCAATACCTTCAAGATCTTTATTTATCAGTTCAGAAAACGAATTTTCATAATTCCTCTCAAAAAGTTCGTAATTTTTATTTAAATTTTTATTTTCAAACACCATTGCTTAATAAATTTATATGAATATATTTATTTC
>CAZFFH010000002.1:43917-45927 GCA_964518375.1 uncultured Actinomycetota bacterium | reverse complement strand
AAATTTTTATTTTAAGGAGTTGAATTTAAATGGTAAGAATAATTGGGGGCTGCCCTGGCCAGAATACAGCGTATCTGAAAGATTTTAATACCAATATAATATCTTGCTCAAAATGTGGCAATGAAGTTGAGTTTTTTTCTGATGAGAAGAAAGTAAAATGTCCCAAATGTCATAATAATGTTTTCAAAGTTAATCCTCAAATAATAGAGTATAAAGATGATGGAATAGTTTTTCATGACTCAGGAGCAAGTTGCCTTGATTGGTGCGGAATGTGTCTGGATAAAAAAGATTACCAGGATATTTTAAAAAATAATGAAAGGATAGAAGAGAAAAAAGAGGACATTAAAAAATTAATTAATTCTGTAGGTAAAAAAGACGAAGAAGTTATTGGATTCTTTATCGAAGCATTTCAAAAGAGTATTAATAATGCAAAACTCATTGATCAGAAGATATTTGAAATCCTTCAAAGAAAAAGTCCGGACCTATTTATAAGGGCTCGCAACTATTATCTAAGTTTTTTAGATACAAAATAGATACTGCCGGCACTGTCTTTCTAAAATTTTATGATTCTGATATTTGTGGTATTCTTTCAATACCAAAATTAGAAGGAAATACTCCTGTTGGACATATTTCCATACACTCCATGCAATTTACACAGTGTTTAAGATATGCCGAATCCGGAATAAAGGCAACTTTTTTATTAATACCTCTTCCGACAAATCCCACCGCATTATTACCTTTTACTTCAGCACAATATCGCACGCATAAACCACAGAGAATGCAGTAATTATGTTCTTTTTTGTACCTTGTTTCTTTAAGGCCATATTTTTTAGCCAGACTCATTATCTCGGGATGAAAAGGAAATAATGCTAAATAAAGCTCTACAAGATGTTTTCTTATTTCTGTAACTTTTGGACTTTCAGTAGAAACCCGGATACCCTCTTCCACAGGATATGCACATGAAGCAACAATTCTTTTCCTTCCTTTCTTTTCTATTTCCACTAAACATAGCCTGCATGCACCATGGGGTTTAATTTTTTCATGATAACATAAGGTTGGTATATGAATTCCTGCTATTTTTGCAGCCTGAAGCAATGTAAGTCCTTCTGATACCTTTACATTTACATTATCAATATAAATAGTCAGCTCTTTTATTGCTTCAATATCTTTTTGTTCCAAAATTGTACTCATCTGTTTACTCCTGTTTTTTTATATTAATAAATTTTCAAATTCTTTAAAATTTATTTTAACTTAAAAAATTTATACCACATCTTCAAAAACTTTTTTCGGTACTGGAATTTCTTTGAATGTGCCCGTTCCCTTCTCAATTGCATTAAATCTTTCGGGACAGGCTTCCATGCAAGCGCCACATTTTATACAAGTATCCTGATCTATAATATGAGGCTTCTTAGGCTCACCGGATATTGCATTTACAGGACAAGACTTAATACACCTCATGCAGCCTGTACATTTATCGCTGATAATTGTGTAATGAATAAGTGGCTTGCAAACCATTGCCGGGCATGAATGATAATATATATGAGCTTCATATTCTTCCCTGAAATATTTAAGTGTTGTTACAACAATGTTCTGAGCAGTACTGCCAAGAGCACAAAGTGAAGCACCTTCAAGAATCGTTGACAGATCTTCCAGCATCTTAAAGTCTTCAACTCTTCCTTTTCCTTCCATTATTCTTTCATAAATGTAAATTAACTGTCTTAGGCCCTCGCGACACGGGACACATTTCCCGCAGGATTCATCTGATAAGAACTTTATAAAATAATGGGCCAAATTTACCATACAATCTTTCTCATCCATTACAACCATTCCACCTGAACCCATCATTGAGCCGGCTTTTGTCAGTTCATCAAAATCAACGGGCAGATCAAGCAATTGTTCCGGAATTACACCACCGGATGGACCTCCTGTCTGAACAGCTTTAAATTTATTACCATTTTTAATTCCTCCGCCAATTTTGTAAATTATGTCTCGCAAAGTGATACCCATTGG
>CAZFFH010000002.1:33536-43817 GCA_964518375.1 uncultured Actinomycetota bacterium | reverse complement strand
GAATTTAAAATATTATCTCCAAGCAAACCGTACTCTTTAGCCTGATTGATTGCATTATTAAAATTTGATACAGCAAGTGGGTATTCCTGCCTGACATAAATAAAACCTTGATTTGAATTGATTGCATATGCTGCAATAATAAGACCTTCAAGCACGCTGTGAGGGTTTCCTTCCAGTACACTTCTATCCATAAATGCACCAGGATCTCCTTCGTCAGCATTTATAATTATATATTTAGGTTCATCTGATGCATTCCTGGTTGTTTCCCATTTAACACCAGTTAGGAAACCTCCACCTCCCCGACCCCTTAAATTTGCCTTTTTTATTTCGCCAATGATATCTTCCGGAGTCATATTCGTTAAAGCTTTAGAAAGTGCCTGGTATCCTCCCAGCCGGATATAATCATCGATACTTGTTGGATCAATCTTTGAATTATCATCAAGGATAATTCTTTTCTGGTATTTATAAAAAGGTATCTCAGACTCTTTAACTATTGGGATTCCTTTTTCATCCTTGTAAAGAAGCCTTTCCACTACTCCACCACTTATTGTTTTTTCTACAATTTCAGTAACATCCTCAGGTCTAGTCTTTAAATAGCATATTTCCTCAGGATGTATAACTATTATGGGTCCACGCTCACAAAATCCATGGCAACCTGTTTTTTTAACTATAATATTTTTCGCCTCTTCCGGATTATTTTTAGCTCTTTTGTTAATCTCATTTTTTATACCTGTGTAGATTTCTTCAGAACCAAAGGCTTTACAACCTGTCCCAGAACAAATTGAAATTAAAATTTTACCATCAAGCTCATCCTGCAGCTTTTTAGCTCGAACTTTTAAATCCTGCAGGGAAGTTATTTTTTCATTAGTTTTTGTATTCATTTTCTCTCCATCATTAAATTTAAATAATAGTTAAAAAATCTTTAATCTACCGAACCAAACAAACTTTCAAGTTTTTTGGCATCAGGGTTACTATAATATTTATTATTAAAAAGCATTACGGGACCTAAGGCACAACAACCAAGACAGTTTACGGTATCAAGTGTAAATTTATAGTCTCTTGTGGTGTCACCAGGTTTAATACCTAAAAAATTTACAATTCTTTGAAGTAAATTCATGGATCCTCTCACATGGCACGCTGTACCTGCACATACAGTAATCTGATACTTGCCTCTTGGCTCAAGATTGAAGAATTTATAGAACGATGCAATACCGTATATCTGTGTAAGAGGTACGTTTAGTTTATTTCCAGTATAAAATAATACATGTTTCGGCAGCCAGTTATATTCGCTCTGGAAATCTAAAAGCATCTGAATTAAATTGTTTTCTTTAAATTCGTGCTTTTCCAGAATTTTATCAATTTTTCCAAAATCAGTAATTATTTCTTCCAATTCCATCTCCTTTTCACTTTTAATCTTGTTTAATTCATTGGCCCACTCATTAATCTGTGTTTGAATATTATTTATTCTAACAGTGTCCTGATAAGTATTTGTTTTACTGCTATAGGAATAATTTCTATTAGTTTCCGGTAAATCTGTATTACTAATTAAAAGTGGGTTTATTTTTTGTTTTTTGTTTTTTTGTATTTGAGAAATTACGTTAGTATTGTACTTGATCCTGTACTTTGCTTTATTATTCTCAAAATATACTTTTTCAATAATATTGAATTTTTCAAGAAGTATAATAGTTCTGTATACTGTTGCTATCCCAATTCCGGGAGTTTTTTTATGAGCCAAAATGAAAATTTCTTCAGCAGTCAGCTCATCTCTTGTTTTAGCTATAATATCAAGAATTGTCTTTCTGGAGCGCGTTAATCTAAAACCGGTATTTTTTATTTTTAGTTCTATCGAGCTTGAATCAATTTTTTTATTCATTATACTAATTAACAGTAATGATAATGATAATGATTATCATTACAGATGATACACCTATAAAACAACATGTCAAGATGATTATCAAAAAAAATAAAAAACTTATTAAAAACAAAAACTTTTGCTATAATACTTCCATAAATATTAGTTACCTTTGTAAACAAACATCTAACGATGAGTAATCTTGTAGAATATATAAAATGCCAGCGTTTTATAGTAAAAAGTGAATTGGATTACCACTGGACCAACATGAACCTGAATATCGCCCAAAGTGATTTCCTTGACAAAACAATTGAATGCATTTTTGATTCACTCGAAAAAATAGCAGAAACTATTGAAGAGGCTAAACCAAAAATCTAGGCTTATAATTATTTTTTAATAATTTTAAATTAATAATTTTAAATTATTGATTTATTAAAAAATTCTGTTATACTGATATTAGTAACAATTATTACTACCGAATTCTTGATAGTTAATGTTGACAAAAAAATAATGTAGTAATACTATAGCTTTAGTAGTATTTAAATTATTTAAAAATAATTATTATAGGATTGTTATGGGAAAAGTAATAAAAGAAGATTTTGCCGGTTCCAGTGAAAAGTTGATGACTCTGGAAAAGAAACTTACAAATTTGGGCTACAAATTCACAGGTCAAAGAAAAATAGTATTGCAAGCTTTAGGCAGCGATAATAAGTTATTTGATGCAGATACCATTTTCATGAAGGTTAAAAAAATAGATTCAAGTGTGGGGATTTCCACTGTTTACAGAACACTGGAACTTCTATCAAGACTCAAATTAATTTGCAGAATAAGCGTGGGAACAGATAAATCAATGTACATGCTTTCAGATAATTGCAGGAAAGATACATCAGTATACATGATCTGTGATAATTGTAAAAAAGTTATTACCAATAATGAGTGTCTGAACAGCGCAATAATAATAAGGTTAAGAGAAGGTGCAGAAAAAAATATTTTTAAGAATTGCAAATTAAAAATTGATAAATTTCAGATTGTTTTTAGTGGACTGTGCGAGCGCTGCTCAAAAAGTTCAGCCTCGCTTGCTTCTTTAACTTCATATCAAACAGAAACTAAACAGTAATAAATTCTTTTATCTTCTTTGCAATCTCTTCTATTGATTTATAGAATTTTGTATCAGAAGCGCATGGTGAATAATTTTTTAAATCAGATTCCCTGACCTTATCACTATAGGGAAGTTCGCCAAGAACCTCAAAATCTTTAAGGTTTTCTTTTAATAGTTTCTTTTCCTCATCAGATTTGATTTTATTTATTACTATAAATAAAGATTTTATCCCTAAATCCTTTGCCATTTTCCGGACAGCATAAGCTGTTTGTATGCTGCGCAATCCAGGTTCGATAACAATTATTAACATATCCATATTTTCACAAGTTCCCCTGCCAAGATGTTCAATTCCTGCTTCCATATCAAGAATGATAATTTCGCCCCTGTCAATAACAAGATGTTTAAAAAGCCTTTTAAGTAAAATATTTTCGGGGCAGTAACATCCACTGCCACCGGCTCTTATCGTGCCTGCTGCCAGCAATCTTACGCCATCTACTTCTATTCCAAATTTTTCAGGTATATCGTCAACTTTTGGATTTAATTTAAAATAAGAACCATATTCTCCGGATTTTGCGCCAGTTCTTTCCTCGATTAGTGACTTCATTTCAACCAGGGGGATTATTTTAGACGCTTTCTCATATTCAAGGCCAAGAGCAGACGCCAGATTTGCATCAGGATCTGCATCTACTGCAATAACCTTATAATTTTTTTGAGCATAATATTTTGCCAGACATGCAGCAAGTGTAGTTTTGCCGACACCGCCTTTGCCAGAAATCGCAATTTTCATCTTAATATAATTTATTTGTCAAGATAAGAATGAGCATAAAGTATCCTGTTTGTCAGGATATCAAAAGTTTTAACGACACTCATAAGTTCCCTGTCAAGAGGATCAAATATTGCTGAATCCAGACCATGGCTAAGTAACATAGCCAGAAATGTCCTATTAAGTAAGCTTTTTAACTGGGGTGGTGAAGACTGGGAAACATTTGAAAGCCCAACGATTGTCTTTGGCTCTTCAGGAAGCCCCATCAAGTCTTTTAGCTGCTTAAAAGCTTTCAACCCCTCAATACAATTAAAAACCTGTTGTTGAAGCACTGCTACAGGTAGAACAATTGGATCAAGATAAAGATCGGAAAGCGGCACGCCAATTTCCATGGCAGAGTTTATTATATTCATTATCACTTCTATCCTGCTATCAACATCGGGGGGAACTCCCTTTTCACTCAAAGCTATGCCAACGATTTTTGCTTTATATTTCTTCACCATTGGCATTAAAATATCAAGTTTATCCTGATCGCCTGTGACCGAATTAATCATTGCTGTACCCTTATGGACCTCAAGTCCGGCTTCTATTGCACTCATATTTTTAGTATCAAGCGCTAAAGGTACATCAACTTCGCTCTGTATTGTTTTAACCACCCACTGCATTAATTCTTCACCATTTTTTGTTGCAGGACCGATATTTACATCTACATAATGAGCTCCTGCTTCTTTTTGTGCCCTGGCCATCCTTACTATAGGCTCAGCGTCCCTGTTTCTTATAGAGTCACCAACAATTTTAGAAGTAACGCTTATATTTTCACCAATAATTAACATCCCTCGACCCTCCTTTCTTAAATTAACTCCTAAATTAATTTAACAAGCAATTATTTTAATAAAAAAAGTTTTCGTATATGTAATTACAGAGTTACATAATTTTTTAAAAATTTTGGAACTTCCCCGGCTTCTCGAGGACCCACAACAACTTTCCATTCTCTGCCAAGCTCCTCTTCTAACTCTCCCTGGAGCTGGGCAACATATCCCGGGATAATAATTTCTTTTTTACCTACTTTTTCAGCAATACCACTCTTATTTATGAACTTTGCAATCTGCTCAGGAATAAACTTCCCTGCGGCCCATGCTGTCAATACTGATTGGCCCTCAACATCCATTACCATCAGCCAGGTTGGAACTTTGCTGCTCTCTACTTCACCTGAAATTATGAAATACGTAAGTGAAAAATTGGTAGTGATAAGCACAGGTGAGCCGGAATCAGGATTATTAATTTCATATATTTTCTGCTCAACAGCCATTGGCTTCCTTGGATCCGTATAAATATTCTGCCTGTAAACAAACAAAGGAAATAAATTCTGAGGGTTTGCATTCGATAACACAATAATAGAACTGTATTTTGCCACAAAAACTGAAGCAATTAAGGTTTCCTTTAATGGATCGTCTGTCATTTCTCCGGGAAAAACAATAGTAGGATAGCCCAGTAGTCTGTTTTTCTTATTTATTGCTGCTCTTCTCAATGTTATTTGATTAAAGAAGTCACTTTTAAGATTCCTTTCACCAATATCTATTACTATATTTTTTATGCCTTCGTTTCTTAACCTCTCAGTTAAGGCTAAAATATCGTCAAAAGTCTTTCCCCTGACTGCCACGGCACATCCTGCTTCTTTTATTACTCCAATCATTACATCTATATTTGAATTATCTATTGCATGTATTATTGGTTTTCTTGCCTTATATTGAGAGGCAACGGCTTTTAAAGTATCTGTATCTGAAGAAACAAATATCATAGGTTTATTTGTAAGACCAGCAATTTTATCAGCAGCAGCAAGGAAGGTATCTTTATCTTTGGATGTGTTCTTAAGACAAACCGCGTCTGCCTCGAGAATCTGCCCTACTCTATCATATTTTAGAGTATTTATATTCTTAACTGTTTCTTCGATTTTAGCAGAATCAGAATTGTCATCTATAGCAACAGCAAAAGCGTTTGGATTTACAAACGTTCTATCATGCCTGAACATCACGGTTTCTTCACCAATCTTGAATACATTTTCACCTGATCCTACCTCAACCTTGAGAATTGGTGGCTGTGAAGCTTCAGCCAGTGCTTCTTTGGCTTGTTCTGAAACATGTGGACACTTTTCAAGCTCCGCTTTTCCGGCAGCAAGCTGCATTGCAAAAGCCAGACAAGTTGGAAACTCGCAATCCTTGCAGTTTGTTTTTGGAAGAAGTTTAAAAATATCCAGACCGCTTAATGGCATATAACCACTCCTTATTTTTTATTTTTGCAAATTTTATTAAAAAATTTTTTTATAAAATATTTGTTACATTAAAGGTTCCATTCCAAGTGCGGGGTGATTCACTTTTGTAATCCACTCAAATACTTCTTCTTCTGTTGTTGCATTTTCCTCAGTTGCAATTTTATCAATAAAATCGGGTATTCCTATTTCCCCTGCTCTTACTTGAAGCAAATCCAGGATTTCCTCTTTTAGCTGCTTGGGCATCCATACAAGTCTTTTTAATCCCCCGTCTGCAAGTATGAACTTTTTAGAACCAATAAAATACTTACTTATGCCTATAAACCCCGGTGTTTGAATTCCTCCACCAACCATACCTGCAATAGTTGAAAATTTCATTCCACTTGGAGTCATTTCAGAGAACTCCCTGTTTACGGCCATTATGCCATTTGTGGTTGGCAATATAGTGACTATTACTTCAAAACAACCACACGAGGTCATGGGATCCACCATCATGGAATAAGCTGAAAAAGATTCAAGCGTTTGATGGGAGGACCTGTATACAAATTCATTTACACCTTTCCATGTCCCTAATCTCTGGTCTATAGTATCTCCTTTTTTAATTGGCTGATTTGGACCGGTTGGAGTTATTTCGAAAGCTGCTTTACAATCAAGCCAATTATAAGCGCCACAAAGTCCCGGCCGTTCAGGTGATATTGCGCATACATGGTTGGGAGCAAACGACTGACATAGGGTGCATGAATAGAAAGTATCAACTGATTCATCAGTAAGATTCTTCAACCTTTCATCGCGAACTCTGAACACTTCTTTAGCTTTTTGTTTTAATATTGCAACATCTTCAGGATTTGTATAAATTTTAATTTGGATTTTATCCATTATATTTCCAAAAGTTGAATGCATTTTAGCATGATATATCGTACCAAGATGTTTTATCTTAAATCCACTTTTAACAGCTTCTTTACTGAATCTCACCCAGCTTATATCCCTTTGTCCCATATGGAAAATACCTGTTGCATAGTTTGTAAAATAATGGATCTGTCTTTCCATGACAGGTTCAAAATCAACCTGCATTTTTCTCCCGTATACTAAAATTTCTATTCCAAGGGGAAGAACACTGTCCGCGGGCATGTCGTCTACTTCAGGACCAAATACTTCAATTTTGCCATCTTCTACTTCCGAGGACTCCGCGATATGTAAGAATTCGACTGCTTCACTTTTATTCCCGCCAAATTCTAAATAAGTATCTTCCTTTCTTACACGTTCACCTTCAAAAGCCGGACCAAAAGCTACAGGAACATCAACTTTATCAATAGTAATCTTTAACCCTCTTATTTCTATTGCCTTGGTTACAATCTCTTCGTCAGGAATATTGGACACTACATGTTCATAGGTACAAACGCCTCTTGGTAAAATTTCCGGAATAGCAGTATTGGCAATTGTAGGAAATCCAAAACTAATGGCTCCTGCTGCATTTGCATACTTTTCTTCATCAACTTCACCAAGCGCCAGAACAAATGCAAATACTCTATCCTTATTATATTGAAGCATTCTTTTATAATCACCGGGCTGTACCCCGCCAAAACTTAAAGCTGCTCTTGCAGCAAAACCCAGTGCATAAATTGTAGCTGTTATGTCTTTGCCAAATGGAACAAGCCTGGTGTTCCAGCCCAATTCTACTCCTTCTTTTGTTAGCTGTTCAGACATGGTTTTACCATCTGTTGATCCAGTCATAAAGACATAGATATTTTTTTCCTGAAGTTCTCTTGCAATTTTTACAGCATTTTTACTGTCTTTACATGCTCCTACGCATGCCGCAAAACCCGGGGCCGTGCCATCTACAAACTCTATTCCTCTTTCCCTGATTATTACATCTGTTGCAGCACCCAGCCATATACCTTCAACCGGGGAAGGGCCATCCAGATATTTAATTACTTCAATTATTTCTTCTGCCCATAATGTTGCAATCCCTGCATCAAGTGTACCTCCAAGATATGGCAGCCAAACTTTATCAGAAGGGACCGGTGGAAGTAACTTCCTGGCTTCTTCCAGTACTTTTTCAGCATCAGAAAGCTTTTCAACTGCAATACCTGTCATACTGTAAATTATTGGAAGATAATAACCGGTATTAGGAAATTCTATATGCTGATCAGGGCCATGTTCTTTAATGCAATCCTTTAAAATATTCTCTGCTTTCTCTATTATTTTGTAAGCACCTTTTATTGCACTTGTAGCTATTATTTTAGACATCCTATAAGGCCCTCCTTGCTTCCATATCCATAAGAACTCTTTCTTTTTTAATATCTATTTTTAATGCTTTTCTCTTTTCCTGAATAACATTTATTACCTTATCGAGTAATTGATCGATGTCCGGGATGTATTCAATCTGCCCTCCAAATTTTTCCTGCCAGCCATTTGTAATTATATTCTTAACCTCTTCGCTTGATTCTACTGGAATTGGCTGACCTCCGAATGCCACATAAACACCAGATGCAGCAAAATATGTACCAATAGATAATGCTTTTTCACTCATCCATTCAGGAGCAATACCTGCAGCAGGTAAATCACTAATATCATCACCCAGGCCGCCTTCCTTTACAATTTCAGATGCAATAGTCAAAATTCTAGAGTTATCTACACAGGAACCAAGATGCAGAACAGGGGGAATTCCTACTGTTTCACAAATTGAACGTAATCCTTCCCCTGTATATTCCATAGCCTCCGGAGTCATAAGTCCACATTTAGCTGTTGCCAGTGCTCCGCATCCTGTTTGAACAACCAGATAATCTCTCTTAATTAGTTCTTTTGTAAGAAAGTTATGATATTTATCATGAGGAACCCTTGCATTATTACAACCAACTATAGCTACTATTCCTTGTATCCTTCCATCGATTATTCCATCATTTAAGGGCCTGAATGATTCTCTGAATCTTCCACCAAGCATATATCTAATATATTCATGAGAAAAACCGGCAACCATGTCAGACCTGATATCAGGTATATAAACCTTACGTTTTCTATTTGTGTAATTGTCTATCGCTGCTTTCATTATCTCTTTAGCAAGAGTAACCCCATTTACCTCTTGAAATTCCATATGTGTGGCTCCGGGGATTTTACACTTGGGTGAAGAAGTTATTAGTTTTGTATGATATTTTTTTGTCATTTCGCCTAAGGATTGCATAATACACTGGATATCAACAACCATTAACTCAACAGCACCTGTCATTATTGCCATTTCCTGAGATAAAAAATTACCTATGGGAGCAATACCCTGTCTCATCAATACCTCATTTGCGGTACAGCAAATACCAACTACATTTATTCCATTGGCGCCTTTAGTTTTGGCATAAGCTACAAGTTCTTTATCATCTGCAAGTTCTGCAATAATTTCAGAAAGTGTTGGCTCATGACCATGAACTACAATATTTACTTCATCGGCTTTAAGCATTCCCAAATTGGCTTTCGCAGCCAATGGAACAGGTGTTTTAAATAAAATATCAGTAATTTCTGTCCCAACCATAGAACCACCCCAACCATCTGACAGGGCGGTTCGGATTGCTTGATCTAAAATATGCTCCGGGTCCTGGTCAACTCCAATATGTGTCCTGTGCATCATCTCGACAATTTCTCTGTCTATACCCCTTGGAACAACCTTATATTTTTCCCAGATTTCCTGTCTTTTTTTTGGAGCCAGCTTTATTAGATCCAGTGCACCTGTCTGCTGTCCGAATAATGACAAAGCTTTCTCGGCTGCTTCTTTTGCTATTTCATTAACACTCCTGTCACCGGTATTTACTCCTAAATTTTTGGCAAACCTGAAAAGTTTTAACTCGTCCTTAATTTTCAAACCTTCAGCTTTTTCCTCAGCAACAAGAGCAAGAAGATGTGCCATATCCCTTCCGTGATCAGAGTGTGCAGAAGCGCCGGCTGCAATATGACGGGCTAAATTTCTAGCAGAGATAGTTCCAAGTGTTGCTCCACAGAGTCCTGTAGTACCCTCTCTCACTCTGCAGGGACCCATTGCACAATTTTTACAACATACTCCTGAAACACTTGAGCCTATGGGACATGGTTTTAAGGATTTAGAACGGGTAAATACTGTGCTTTGTTCATCTTCCATATTTTCAAGTAAATTACAAATCGCTTCGTCATCACTTAAATCAGCTATTTTTTCAATGTCTTTATTCATTAAGATTCATCCTTTCATGCAATTTTTATTATAATAACTCACTTATTATCCCTTTTATTAATTTAACAGCTTTTGGATGTCTCATTGTTATAATATTTGAACCTGAGAGCAACAT
>CAZFFH010000002.1:32353-33436 GCA_964518375.1 uncultured Actinomycetota bacterium | reverse complement strand
TTCAATGCAATTAAATTATTTTTATATCCAATAGCGGAAGCAGCAAGGGTTTTATAATTATCTTCTTCGACCCAGCCAAGCAATATATTGCTTTCCGAGTTTTTTTCAGATACTTTCTTCATGACTTCAGCAACGATTTCCAGAGGGGCATCAGCATAAACAATCAAAGGTTTATCAATAGCTTCCCTTATGCTTTTTGCTAACTCACCGGCTTCTTCGGGTGTCGTGCCGCCAATTTCAGGGTTTATTTTTGTTAAATGAAGACAGATTGCATCTGCTCCAAATTCTTCAATGCACTTTTTGGCCCACTTTATTGGGTCTTCAACAACATCTTTGTAATAATTTAAAAGATACTCCGGCCAATTTGTTGGCGCCATATCAATAATATCCAATGCAATGGCCGGTTTATTTGAAATTTCTCCTTCAAAACTATAAAAAGGTAATGCAGATTCTCCGCCAACCAAAACTTCAGTTTTATCTTTACCAAGCTTCAATGTATTGATTTTACCGGTATATTCATCTTTTGGAATTTGAAAATTCATTTAAGATTTCTCCTTTTTTTATTATTTGCATCTTTGAAAACATAGTAACTAACTCGTAACGTGTCGCACAATTTTTTATATTTTATCATTTTTTAAAAAAACTCCATAGGATTTTATAAAAAAAACGAAAAATTAATAAAATATAATTTATAGTTTAAGTTTTTATGGACCAAGACTTTTTAATATGTTATTTACCTGCAACACAGAAACACTACTATCAGGCAATTCAAGAACAGGCTTTCCGGATAATTCTAAATCAACGATATTTTTATCTGAATAGATTGTCCCTAAAATCTCAAATTTCTGTTCTTCTATATATTTTAATAATCTATCATCCAGCTCATCATTGACCCTGTTTAATATTAAAAATACTTTTTCTACATTTATTTGTAATTCTTTTGATAAATCTCTTAATCTTGTGGCAGTTAGTATACCTCTTAGTGATGGATCGGATATTATTAGAAGATATTTTACATTGTGAGTTGTTTTACGGCTTAAATGCTCCATTCCTGCTTCATTATCCATTACGATATAATCATAA
>CAZFFH010000002.1:7409-32253 GCA_964518375.1 uncultured Actinomycetota bacterium | reverse complement strand
TCAAAATTAGTTTAGTTAAATTTTAGTTAAGGTGAATAAAACAAATCTACAGATGGAAATTCTTTTAAATCTGTATAAGGTAAAAATAATCCTGCAATATACCTATCCATGAATTTCATATTTGCACTTAGCTCTATATAAGTAATATTTTTTGCTATTTCTGAAGTATATTTGTATTTATCTTCTGATAGCAAACATAGATAAGCGCCTTTAACTGAGGTATTTCCCAGAAAAACATATTTATCTGTATTTATATCCGGAAGCATTCCAATTATTATGGCATTTTGTATATTGATATTTTTACCAAGACCGCCCGCTACATATACTTTATCAATATCAATTATCTTTAAATCAACATCTTCAAGAAGTGTTTTTATTCCAGAATAAACAGCAGCTTTTGCCCTTATCAAATTATCAATATCAACCTCACTTATAAAAATATCTTCGCCGGTGCCACTATTTTCTGCATCTGTAATAATATACCTGCAGTCTTTATCAATGCATTTTAGATATGGATTTTCTATATCCGTATTAAATTTCCCTTTTCTATCTATAACACCTTTTAAAAACATCTCGCCTATTAAATCAATTAATCCTGAGCCGCAAATTCCAATTGCTTCGCCGCCGCCAATTACCTTAAAAAAACATTTATACGTTCTCTGATCTATAAAAACTTTCTCAATAGCGCCATCAATGGCCCTGGTACCGCATCTTACTCCTCCACCTTCAAAAGCAGGACCTGCCGAGCATGAGCAGCCCATCATCCACTCGCAATTCCCTACTACCAGTTCCCCATTGGTGCCAAGATCAATAAATAAAGTAAGTTCTTCTCTTTTTGACATATTTACAGCCAGGACCCCGGATGTAATATCTCCACCTAAATAACCTGCTACTCCCTCGATATTGTAAACCCTGACATTTTTAATATATTTAAGCCCCAATTCATCCACACAAGTGTTCAAAAATTTATTGGTGACTGTAACATATGGCATCTCTCTTATAAATTTTGGAGGTACTCCATAAAAAAGATGCATCATTGTAGAATTACCGGCTATAACCATTGAAACAACATCTTCTTCATCAATATTCGAATTCGTAAGAAGCCGCAGTATCATATCATTTATTGAACCAATAACAGCTTCCCTGAGTCTATTTAAACCACCACTTTTTGTTGAGTAAACAATCCTGTTGATTATATCTTCTCCAAACCTTATCTGTGGATTATATTCTGAAGCATAACCAATAATTTCGCCTTGTTCCAGATCCACAAGCTGCAACACAATTGTCGTTGTTCCTATATCAAGTGCAAAACCAAAGCATTTTTTTTCTTTATCAGGTGGTTGAATATTTATTATAGTATTAGCGCTTTTATCTAATGTTATTACAATTTCCCAGTTATTCTCTCTTAAAAGGTGGGGCAATTTTTTTATCACATTTAATGGGACAGGCACATCATTTAATTTTAAAGTAGTTTTTAAACTTTTGTTAAGCCTGTACAGGTCGCTGGTATTATAATCCAAAGTGGGCCTCTCAACATTTATTCTTTCTTTTATTATCCAGGGTTTTATTTCAACTGCTGCAAGTTCATCTGTATTAATACCGCTATAAATTTTATTTTTATCAATTTCAAACTTCCCCTCTTCAATCTTTGCTCTCACTTTTTTCTTTTCCGGTATAAATATAACTGCATCACTTCTTACCTTGCTCAAACAAGATAAAACATAACCGTCTTCTTTTTCTTTTCCTTTAATAAATTTATTTCTTTTTGAATAAATACGACCACTTTTTACTTGAACTTTGCATCTTCCACATGTCCCAACACCTCCGCATGCAGATTCTATATCTATGCCGCAATCAAGTATTGCCTGCCTTAAATTATAATTTTGGGGGACTTTAATGATTTTTTCGCCGGGGAGGAGTTTAACTGAAAAAAATTTTTTATCTAACATTATTTTTTTCAAACCATTGGTTTAAAATTATAAATTTAAATGAAATTATATTATATATACTTTTACTAATCAAACCATGCAGGCTTATTGCAGCAATTCTGCATCTTAACCTATCCTGGCCCAATCAAGGTAAAAATTGATTTTCATATAAGATTTTTTGATTTGTTGCTTTTCAGGCCAGCCTGTATAAATAATAAACTGATACATTATATATATAAAATTGCAAAAACTTAAATATTTTTTTAAAAATTTTTAAAAAATTAACTTGTCAAAATTTATCAGAACAATGTATACTTTTGAACGTGAACATTCTAACAATTAACTCAGGCTCAACTTCAATAAAATTCAAGCTTTACAGGATGCCCGATGAGGACGTAATTGCAGGCGGCAAGATAGAAAACATTGGTTTTGATAAATCTTTTATCAGCTTCAAAACAAAATTGGGATCTGAAAATTCGGATGATATACATATTGCAGATCATAAAGCAGGACTTAATTTTATAATTGATAAATTAACTAATTCTAAAACAGGAGTTATAAAAGACAAGGAAGAAATCTATGCAGTGGGCCATAGAATCGTAAATGTGGGAGATAAGGTAAGCTCCCATGTAGTAATTAATGATCAAATCGTTGAAACCTTAAGAGATTGTATTGATTTAGCTCCTCTTCACAATCCTCCGAACTTGGCCGGGGTGGAAGTATCTATTGACGTGTTTGGTAAAGACTCCATAAATACCGGAATATTTGACAATATTTTCCACAAGAATATGCCGTCTCATGCATTTCTCTATGGTCTTCCTTATGAATACTATGAAAAATACCGCATAAGAAAATACGGCTTTCACGGAATAGCCTATACTTACATGGTTGAAACGGGAGCAGCGCTTATAGGAAAAGATTTAAAAAATATCAAGATAATCGTACTTATGCTCGGAGGAGGTTCCTCAATTACTGCTGTTAAAAACGGTATAAGTATAGACACTTCAATGGGGTTTACCCCAACCGAAGGTCTTATAATGTCTACAAGGTGCGGAGATATAGATCCGGCAATACTACCCTATCTTATGAATAAAGAAAATATTGGCGCTAAGGAGATAGATAATATAATAAACAAGAAATCAGGCATACTTGGCCTTTCAAAAAAATATACTGATTTCGTTAGTATTCAAAAAGGTGTCCTGGAAAATGACCCGGATTGTATCAGGGCTTTTGAATCCTATTGCTACAGGATAAAAAAATATATAGGCGCTTACGTGGCTGCTATGGATGGAGTTGACCTCATCATTTTCGGAGGAGGCATTGGCGAAAATTCTCCTATGACCCGAGAAAAAATCCTTACAGATTTAAGTGTTTTTGGCATAAGCCTTGAAAAAGAAATAAATTATAATGACTCGCTGGGTGAAAGATTAATATCTTCCGGTAGTTCCAAAGTGCCTGTCTGCATTGTAAAAGTTAACGAAGAACTCATTATTGCCAGAGAGACATACTATCTGGTAAAAAGCTAAAGTTACTCTTCGGTTTCTTTTTTGAACTTTGCAAGCTTAATATTTACCTCATTTAGCTGCTGTTCTGTAACCGGGGTGGGAGATTCTGTCATTATATCCACTGCTGATTGTGTCTTTGGAAATGCTATTACTTCTCTTATGCTTTCAAGCCTTCCAATAAGCATTACCAGCCTGTCAAGTCCCAGAGCTATCCCGCCGTGAGGTGGTGCGCCATATTCAAGAGCTCTAAGTAAAAATCCAAAATTGTCTTCCATTCTCTTGGTGTCAAATCCAAGAAGTGCAAATATCTCTTTCTGAAGCTCAATAGTGTTAATCCTGATAGATCCTCCGCCAAGTTCATTGCCATTCAAAACAATATCATAAGCAAGTGAATTCAATTTAAGCGGGTCAGATTTCAAATATTTTAGAGTCTCATCGCCTGGACCGGTAAATGGATGGTGAGTGGGCGAAAGCCTTTTTTCTTTTTCGTCCCATTCAAATAAAGGAAAATCAACAATCCATGCAAATTTAAATTCTTCCCCGCCTATTAAGTTCAATCTTGAACCAAGATAGCTCCTTATAGCTCCGAGAGTCGTGCAAGTTTTTATAAATTCATCCGCAACAATAAGAACCAGGTTTTTTTCTTTAAGTTTTAAAAATTTTATTAAATTTTCTCTTTCTTCGGGTGAAAGGAACTTGGAAATTGGCGAGTTCAGTACCCGGTTTTCTTCAACTTTTATCCATATAAGACCACCTGCACCATATTTTTTAGCCATATCCACAAGATCGTCGAGATCCTTTCTCGTAAACTCATTATAATCATCAATTACAATACTTTTAATGCAACCTTTTTTATTCAATACATTTATAAAAACATTAAACTTGCTGTCCGCGAATATCTCCGTAATGTCTTTCAGCTTCATGTCAAAACGCAGGTCAGGTTTGTCGCTGCCATAAGTCTCCTGGCTTTCCTTCCAGGTCATTTGGATAAATGGAATTTTAATTTCTTCACCCGTTACCTCTTTGAATACCTTATAAATCAAGCCTTCGGTAAGTTTTATCACATCATCAACTTTGACAAATGTCATTTCAAGATCAATCTGGGTGAATTCGGGCTGCCTGTCTGCCCTCAAATCTTCGTCCCTGAAGCACCTGGCAATCTGGTAAATCCTGTCAAACCCTGAAAACATCAGTATTTGCTTGAATAGCTGCGGTGATTGTGGAAGCGCATAAAAAGTGCCCGGATTTAATCGTGAAGGCACAAGAAAATCACGTGCGCCCTCGGGGGTGCTTTTGGCAAGTATCGGTGTTTCGGTTTCAATGAACCCTTGACTATTCAGGTATTGTCTTGTAACTGTTGTAACTTCATGGCGCAATCTCATATTACTTTGCATCTCTTCGGTACGCAGATCCACATATCTATATTTCAATTTGGTCATTTCATCTACCTTTGCTCTATCTTCAAGCATAAAGGGCGGAGTTTTAGAAGTGCTTAAAATCCTGATTTGGCGTGTGGATATTTCTACTTCTCCCGTAAGAAGATCTTTATTTATAGTTTCGCCCGAGCGAGCTTTTACTTCACCTCTTATTTCAATGATATATTCTGTCCTTAAATCCTTTGCAGAATTATATGAAGATTGGCTCAAATCTGCATCAAAAACAACCTGAATAACACCTGAAAAGTCACGCAAATCAACAAAAATCAGCTTTCCATGGTCTCTTCTTTTATTAACCCAGCCGCACAATACAACATTGTTTCCTTCATGATTTTTCCTCAGCTCTCCGCAAAGATGTGTCCGCAGCACAGTTCTATATATATCAAAATTAATTTTTTTCCTGAAATCAAACTTGTCTGACATTCTTTTAACTCCTACTTTCAACTACCAAATATTTCAAAAATTTTCTCCTTCTCACTCTTCCAGTTTATCTTGTACTGGGTAAATTTCTTAATGTCTTTAATGGTGCAAGAGTCAGTTTTAACTTCATCTTCGCCAATAATGATGACAAAATCATAGGCATTTTTTTCGGCCCACCTAATCTGCGAGCCTATGCTTTTTATTTCATGGCTCAAATCACAGGCATAGCCGTTATCCCTTGTAAATTTAATAAGTGAAAGTGCGTATTTTTGGTACGATCTATCCATAAGGACCACGAGAGCTATTTTTTTATTATCATGTATGGCAAAATTTAAATTAAGCTGCTTCATCAGGATATAAGTTCGTTCCAGCCCTACAGCAAATCCTATTGAAGGAATGTCCGGACCGCCAAACTGCTCTATCAGTTTGTCATACCTGCCCCCGCCGCCCAAAGCGTTCTGGACACTTTTTAAATCCTCTGAAATTATTTCAAAAATGGTTCGGGTGTAATAATCAAATCCCCTGACCAGGTCTTCCTTAATTATAAAACTTATGCCTAATATCTTTAAAAAACCTGTTACTTGATTAAAATGCTGCCTGCAGGCGTCGCATATATATGAATAAATCTTTGGTGAATCTTTTATGACCAGTCTGCACTGGTCCACTTTGCAGTCAAATATTCTTAGAGGATTTTTTTCAAGCCTGTACCGGCAGTCCGGGCAGAGCTTATCCTTTTTTGGTGATAAATAATTTATTAATACTTGTATATATTCTTTTCTGCATTTTATACACCCCATACTGTTTATAAGAAGCTTCAAGTTTTTAAATCCCAGCTTTTCAAAAAGGGCGTTTAGCAGCCAGATTACCTCAGCATCTATAAAAGATTGACCGCTTCCAATTGCTTCCACTCCCAGCTGCCAGAATTCTCTCATCCTCCCTTTTTGCGGACGCTCATACCTGAACATGTTTTCTATATAAAAAAGCTTTAATGGCAGATTCTGCGCATACATTTTATGCTCAATAACTGCACGAACAACAGGCGCCGTACCTTCAGGCCTTAGTGTAAGCGATCGGCCTTTCTTATCAAGGAAAGTATACATTTCTTTCTGTACAATATCAGTGCTGTCTCCAATACTTTTATCAAAAACTTCAGTATGCTCAAAAGCAGGAGTTATTATTTCCCTGTAATTAAAAATTTTAAATAGTTCCCTGGCTTTTGAAATGATAAAATTCCTGTACTCTATGTCCCGACCGAATATATCACTTGTCCCTCTTGGTGAACCTGTAATCAATTTTCATCAACCTCTCTTAAAAAATCGTCCGTTAAAAAATAGTTATTTTTAAATTCGTATCCCAGCGTGCTGCTCTCACCATGTCCGGGTAAAACCTTTAACTCAGAGTTTAGACTTTTGTTGCTTTTTAATGAAACTAACGATTTTTTTATTACAGCACTATCACCTCCCGGAAGATCCGTTCTTCCAATTGAGCCCTTAAAAAGCAGATCCCCCGTAAACAATAAATCCTGGTATGCAATAATTATACTTCCGGGTGTATGGCCCGGTGTATGGATAATCCGTATCCCATATTTATCAAAATAACTAAAATTTTTATCATCTATCAGGTTATAGGTTTTTAATATTAACCCATTTTTTTCAAAAAAAGAAGACAAGTTTTTCTCTATATCTGTAATTAAAAATTCTTCGGATTTGTGTATATAAAAAGGTATTTTGTGATTTGATACAATTTGGCCAACAGCTCCAATATGGTCATAATGCCCATGAGTATTCAGTAAAAAGTCAGGATTAATTTTTTCATCTTTTAAATATCTTTCAATTCTTTCCGGTTCTGCGCCTGCATCAATAATTATATTGGCGTTGCCGGCCGCCAATATGTAACAGTTTACTGCAAACTGGCCAAGAACCAGCCTCTTAACTTTCTCTTTTACTGCCACTTTTTTAACTTTGCTTCCTGGGTAAAACCCTGTAAACATCGTAAACCGACTCTATTTGTTTTAAATTATTTAATATATCTTTTAATATATATTTATTGCTTATTTCTATGATAAACCTGAATTTTACAAGCCCGCTCTTATTTGTCCTTAAAGTGCTGGCATTAATAATATTCAAGTCATATTCACTTATTACATTTGTTATATCGCGCAGCAGTTTTGTCCTGTCCATTGCTTCAATCTGAATTTCAGCATTAAACTTGTTCGGTGCAAAGCTGTCCCATTTAACCTCAATAAATCTTTGCTCTTCATTGTTCATAAGAGTTTTAATGTTATTGCAGTCTGTTCTGTGGACCGAAATTCCCCTTCCACGGGTAATATACCCCATTATCTTATCTCCCGGTACAGGATTGCAGCATCTGGCAATGGTAACAAGCACGCCGTCCATGCCCTTGACAATAACACCACTGCTGCCTGTTCTTTTAACAGATTCTTTACGGGCAATATCCTCAATTTCTATCTCTTGTTCCTTCTCTTCGGATTGGTTTAAGTTCTTAATAATTTTTGTAAAAACCTGATGAGTTGAAACTTTATGAGAACCGATATTTCTGAATAGTGAATCTGTATTTTCAAAATTTAACTCTTTTGCGACTTCTTCAAAAACTTTAGAGGGTATATCTTTAAAAGCCAGGCTATTCTTGCGCAAAGTTTTAAGCATTAATTCCCTGCCGGTATTGTATGATTCAAGCCTTTCTTCCTTGCTGAACCACTGCTTTATTTTATTTCTTGCACTCGTAGTTTTAACAATGCCAAGCCAATCCCTGCTGGGACCCTTTGGAGTCTTTGAAACTGTTACTTCAACAATATTGCCATTTTCAAGCATGCTCTCGAGCGGCATCATACTACCGTCGACTTTGGCACCAATGCAATTATGGCCAATATCTGTATGAATCTGATAAGCAAAATCTATAGGTGTTGCACCTCTGGGAAGGTTTACTACCCTGCCTTTTGGGGTAAAAACAAAAATCTCCTCCGCAAACAAATCCATTTTCAGAGATTCCATATATTCCTGGGGATCCTTGAGCTCTTTCTGCCAGTCAAGCAGCTGTCTGATCCAGGCGATTCTTTTATCAAACTCAGTAGGCTTTAAAATGCCTTCCTTGTATTTATAATGAGCAGCGATTCCATATTCGGCAAATTTATGCATCTCAAATGTTCTGATCTGTATCTCAAGCGGGTCTCCCTTGCTGCTTATTACGGTCGTGTGAAGAGATTGGTACATGTTAAATTTTGGATTTGCAATGTAATCTTTAAACCTTCCGGGGACCGGTTTCCAGATGGAATGAATTATACCTAAAGCTGCATAGCAGCTTTTAACATCTTCGACTATTATTCTTACTGCAAGCAGGTCATAAATATCATCAAAGCTTCTGCTTTGCTGTGTTATCTTGTTATAAATGCTGTAATATGTCTTCTCTCGTCCGCTTATATCAGCTTGTATTTGGACTTCTTTAAGCTTTTGGGCAATGACATTTATGGCTTCATCCATAATATCTTTTCGTATCTTAATTCTTTCAATAACCATTTCCTTGATTTTTGCATATTGTTTTGGATAAAGCGCCGCAAAGCTTAGATCTTCAAGTTCTGATTTTATCTGATAAATTCCGAGCCTGTGCGCCAGGGGAGCATATACTTCGAGAGTTTCCATGGCTTTCAACTGTCTTTTTTCTTTGCTAACCGAAGAAAGGGTCCTCATGTTATGGAGCCTGTCTGCAAGTTTTATAAGTATAATCCTGACATCTTCAGACATGGCAATTATCATCTTACGAAGATTCTCAACCTGCCTTTCCTCACGGCTGCTGAACACTATTTTAGCAAGTTTTGTAACGCCGTTAATTATATCTGCCACTGTGGCACCGAATTCTTTCTTTACTTTTTCGTATGTAAATTCAGTGTCTTCTATAAGATCGTGAAGTATCGCTGCAATTATAGAAGTCTGGTCAAGCTCGATTTCTGCAAGAATTTTCGCAACCTCAAGTGGATGGCTGATGAAGGGTTCACCTGATTTCCGGTACTGCGCGACGTGATATTTTTTTGCAAGCTCATACGCTTTTGTAAGGAGCTTTTCATCCAATTGCGGATTATAGCTTTTTACTTTGGCAATAAGCTCGGCAAACATTGCGTCTGTATCAATATCTTTGGCCGCTATGATGGCTTCCTCAGATATTTTTTCAATATCATTTTCAATTTTATCTTCAACCGGATTCATTTTAAAAAGTTAACTATACTATTTGAGACTAAATTTGTATAACTATATATCTTATTTTACTGATTTTTTAATTATATAGTATTGATTAAAAATTTAAAAACTATATGGGAATCAAAGTAGATGGACTGCTGTCAAAACTGACAATTACAAGCCTTGCCTCTTTTTTGCCATTCCAACTGTTTTCTTCTATGTTGAAAAGTATATCAATAAGGTTTCCGGTATTAATTAATTGGCGCTTCTTATCTTCAACATTAAACATAATTGCTCTTATCATTAGATTTGAATTTTTTAATAACAGCAATACATGCTTGCCGGTTCGCAGCTGCCTGGATTCCCGGATGGAGCAGCCTTTTGTTAAAAAAACAGGCTTTAGGTTCCCAATTCCAAAAGGCTCCATCCTTTTTAACTCTGAGATAAGTTCTTTATTTACCTGAGAAAAATCTATTTCCAGGTCATAATAATAATGCTTTCTTATATCTGTGTCGTCAAGGCTGTTTTGAGCAATTTTTATAAGTTCCTGTTTGAAAACTTCATATTTCTTTGTATCTATTGTAATACCGCATGCCTGCCTGTGACCCCCAAATTTTATGAAGTGGTCTTTCAGCAAGTTTATACTGTTGAAAAGATCAAATTTCTCTATGCTTCGGCCCGATCCCTTCAACTTACCTTTATTTTCTTTAAATAATATAACCGGTACGTTTAGCTTTTTTACAAGGTCTGCAGCAACAACACCAAGCACGCCTTCGTTCCATTCCGAAGACTCGCTTATAAAGATTTTCTGGTCTTTTACTATCCTTTCAAAATCATTTTTTTTAGATTCCAATATCTCTTTCAGGATTTCTTTCTGGATTGATTGTCTTTTTATATTAAATGAATCTAAGTCATCAATGATCCTGGAAATTTTATTTTTTCTGGTATCCTTAATTTTTTCTTCAAAATCTTCTTTTAATATTTCTACACTGTCCATTGCATTTTTAATTCTTCCCGCAGCATTCAATCTTGGCGCAATTATAAAACCTATGTCGTGCGTGGTTATATCTTTTTTATCACTGAGAAATTTCTCAACCAGTTTTTTTAAACCATAATTGGCGGTTTTCTTGAGCATTTTCAAGCCGATACAGACAATTGCCCTGTTTTCATCAACAAGCGGCATCAAGTCAGCAATAGTAGATATTGCAACAAGGTCCAGCAGCGATCCGATGTAGTTTTTGCCAAATTGTTTGTCAAATCTTGATTTAATAACAGCATCCAGTCCTTTGAAAGCAGCAAAAATGAATTTGAAAGTCACTCCTGCGCCGCTTAAATTCTTGAAGGGATATTTTGAGTCAGGCAGCTTAGGATTTATTATGATATATTGGTTTTCTAATGCTGATGCTGACCCAGGTTTAAAATCTTCGTGCCCAATTGGCTCATGATGGTCGCAAACAATTATGTCAATAGCGCTTTTACCGCTTAGAATATAGTCTTTTACCTGGTTGCTGTTCGTACCGCAGTCAACACAAATAATTAAGGAGTATTTGCTTTTAATATGATGAACTTTTTTTGAAGATTGGCTGACGGAGACATTGCCATCTTCAAGTACTTTGTTTTTTATAAAGTCCAGGCTTATATCGTAGCCTTCATCAAACCTGTCAGGAATATAAATGTCAGGATCAAGCCCGGCTTTTTTTAAAAAATTAAACATTAGTGCAGAGCTTACAATTCCATCAGTGTCGTAATCACCAAAAATCAGTACCGATTCTTTTGCTTCGATTGCTTTTTTTAGACGACTTACAGCTATGTCTATATTTGGAAGCAAGGCTGGAGATTTTAGGACTTTTATTGAAGGATTTAAAAAAGAATTAATTTCCTCTACTGTTTCAATATTCCTGTTTGCAAGTAGCTTCAGCAAAACAGTACCACAATTTATTTTTTGATCAAGACTGTCCTTTAAATCTTTAGTTTGAATGCATGTCCACTTTTGGTTGGATTGCGGCATTTTACTTCTTATAAACCGGGAATCTTTTGTTCCACGCAACCAGGACCGGAGGTCCTACAAATATTGAAGAATAGCTGCCTGATATAATTCCAATAAAAAGACCAAATGCAAAGTCTTTTAATGTTTCATTACCAACAATCAATAGAACAATTATTGTAAATAGTGTTGTTGCAGTAGTACTAAAAGTCCTTACAATTATCTTATTAATAGAATAATTAACAAGGTCGGGAAAACTATCTCTTTTCCCGAATCTCAGCTCTTCGCGGATCCTATCGAATACGACAATGCTATCGCTTAAAGAATATCCAAGTATTGTTAAAATAACTGCAATAGTTGTGGTATTGAACTCCCTGTAAGTTATTGTATAGAAGCTTAATATGATTAAAAGATCATGTAATAGTTCCAGTATCGCAATTAGTGCAAACCTGACTGCAAATCTAATCCAGACATATATTAGAATACCTGCTAGGCTGATAGCAACAGCGATTAAAGCATTTTTTGTAATAGTCTGTGAAAAACCGGGAGCTACATTTCTGTCCTGGATAAGTGGCTTTGTTATTCCTACCTTCTTATCAAGATCATCAAGTATTTTGGTTTTTTCTTCATCAGTTAAATGTACAGTTCTTATAATATACCGGTCAGGCGCCGTACTTTGAAGTATTGCTTTTCCATAACCAATTTCTTCCATCGTCGTGCGGAGATCTGCAATCAATATATCCTTCTGGAATTGTACTTCCATCAAGTTTCCGCCACGGAAGTCTATGCCAAAGTTAAATCCTCTTATAAAGAAAAATATTATCCCAACAATTATAAAGACTGTAGAAATAATAACTACAAACTTGCTCTTACCTAAGAAATCAAATCTATAAGATTTTTGAAGTGGTATTGCAGTTTCCACGTTCTTTATATTTGCCATGTTTTTTGCAGCAATTTTTGCAGCAATTTTATTCTTCTTTGCCAATTATTTCTCCTTCGCTGCTTCCCTGGCGATTTTAGGAAGCTTAACTCCAATAAATCCCGGTGTAATTGCTCTTGTATTTACTATCAGTAATAATATCGACCTTGTAAGAAGTATTGCCGTAAACATGCTTATAACAACACCAATTGCGAGGGTTACGGCAAATCCTCTTATTGGCCCGGTACCAAACCTGTAAAGTGCCGCAGCAGTAATCAGTGTGGTTACATTTGAGTCTACGATAGCCTTTAATGCATGTCTAAACCCTTCAGAAAAAGCTGCATATTTACCTTTGCCCTTGATTATCTCTTCTTTTATCCTGGCAAATATAAGAACGTTAGCATCTACTGCTATACCTATTGTTAAAACAACACCGGCAATACCTGGCAATGTCAGGGGTGTTTTTAAGGCTGCAAGAATTCCCCAGAATATGATGATATAAGATATCAGGCCTATTAATGATATGAGGCCAAGACCTCTATACATGGCAATCATAAAAATAGCAATAAGCGCAACTCCAATAATTCCTGCAAGGATACTTTGCCTTAGTGAATCTTGCCCAAGTGTTGGCCCAATTGTCTGGCTTTCCTGTATTTCCAGGCTTATAGGAAGAGCGCCAGTTTGAAGAACCAGGGCAATATCTTGAGCTTCGGCCAATGTGTCTATTCCCTCAATTACTGCATCTCCTTCAATTGCCGTATTTATTCTCGGAGCAGATTTCATCTCACCATCAAGGACAATTGCAAGCTGCTTTCCGACATTTTCACTTGTTAGTTTTGCAAACTCTGTCTGCCCTTGAGTAGTAAAAGCCATTGAAACAATAATCCTTCCGTTGGGATCGTACCCTGCCGAAGCTTTTACAAGCTTGTCTCCTGTCATCAGTACAGGCCCAAAAACGGGATTGTTGTCTGCATCAACAGATTCGAGAATCCTAAATTCAAGCTGGGCAGTTTTTCCGATAAGTTCAATAGCTCTCTGAGGATCGTCAACACCCGGGAGCTGCACAATTATATTCTTATTATAATCTCTTGTAATTAGAGGTTCTGATATGCCGAGCTTGTCAATTCTATTCATTATAACAAGCTGGGCCTTATCCAATGCTGAATCTGTTGCTTTCTCAGCTCCTATTTCACTTGGCTTTAATATAATCTGGGTACCGCCTTTAAGATCCAAACCAAGCTTTATTGAAGATTGGAAAGGATATGCATAATAAAGGCACACACCCAATATTATTACAAAAACCACTACGACTATAATTTGAATTCTTTTATTTTGCATCTCTAATTATCTAGTCAATTACTTAACTATTTTTAAGTTAACTTTTTAAAACTATCGTACTTAAATTATCTTACAGGTTTATTTCCCTGTCTTCGTCTGCTGGTTCTGGTCTCCGGTTAAATTTCTTGCAACGGCGCCCTTTGTAACCTTTATGTCTACCCCGCCGGCAATTGTAACTATTACACTATCTTCTCTAACATCTTTAACTCTTCCATAAAGTCCACCCATAGTTACAATTTCGTCGCCTCTTTGAATGCTTCTAAGTAAATCCTGAGCTTTCTTTGATCTCGTTCTCTGAGGCCTGATTAACAGAAAATAAAACGCAACTGCTAAAACTACCAGCCATATCCATGTTCCATAGCTGGCAAATATAGCCTGAAAACCTGTTGGCGCTTCAGTGGCAACAGTTGTTGCCCCCGCAACTGTTGTTGCTGTTGGGAAAAGTCCTGTACAGCCAACAAAAACTGCACTGATACCTGCCAGTAATACGCATGCAACTATAACAGCAATTATTTTCTTTGACATTGTTTTCTCTCCTATATTCTAAGTTTAATCTGTTTATTTAAAAACAAACCATGGTTATTTATAAAAGTTGCTTTACAAATAACCAACCAAATATAACCATTATTTACATTTTTGAAAAATTTGCAATGATTTATTTTATTTAATTTAATTTTTTTAAATTAATTTCAATCTACACTGTAGTTTTTTATAAAATCTTCCTTAAATTTTAAGAAACTGCCTGACTGTATTGCCTTCCTTGCATTTTCAACAAGATTAAATATAAATTTCAAATTGTGAGTAGTAAGCAGCATGCTTGCAAGTATTTCCTTACTCTTGTAAAGATGCTTCAGGTAAGATTTTGTGAAATTGGCGCACGTATAACAATCACACGCCTGATCAAGAGGTGAAAAATCATATGTAAACCTCTTGTTTTTAATATTTATTTTTCCATGGCTTGTAAAGATGCTGCCGTTTCTTGAAATCCTTGTGGGCATAACGCAATCAAACATGTCCACACCGCACTCAATTGCATTAATTATTCCGATGGGATCTCCCAATCCCATAAAATAAAAAGGCTTGCTCCTGTCAACATAATTTACTGTATGCTTTAAGATATCAAAGGTAATATCCCTATTTTCTCCTACACTTAATCCTCCCACTGCAATACCATCAAAATCCATTGAAGAAATTGATTCTGCGCAAAATTTTCTTAAGTCCTTTATAAATCCACCCTGGATTATACCAAATACTTTTATTTCGCCTGTTTCTTTATTTATCTTATTTCTTGTTTTCAATGAAATTTCCGCCCATTTAAGCGTTCTTTGGGCAGCATTGAGCGTATATTTATAATCCTGGTTGAATTCAATGCATTCATCAAGAACCATAATTATGTCAGAGCCTATACTTGCCTGCATTCTGATCACCTCTTCTGGAGAGAAAAAGTGATTTGAGCCATCAATTATGGACCTGAACCGGACTCCTTCATCTGTAATTTTTCTGATCTTGCTGAGGCTGAAAACTTGAAAGCCGCCACTGTCAGTCAATATATTTTTTTTCCAGTTCATAAATTTGTGCAGGCCACCTGATTTTTCAAGCACCTCAATTCCAGGCTGGAGGTAAAGATGGTAAAGATTTCCAAGAATAATATCGCAGCCCATCTCATACAAATCATGGTGATTTATAGCTTTAACTGTGGCTTTTGTCCCGACAGGCATATAAACCGGGGTTGAAATTGTTCCATGACTCGTAGATATCAGGCCTGTTCTGGCAGCTGTCTTTTTATCTTTATTTAAAATTTGAAAAAAGTTTTTAGTCACTTGTCATTTTTATTTTTTCATATATATAAAATTTTAAATCATTAACTTATCAACATGCAGTCACCAAAACTGAAAAACCTGTAGTTGTTCTTTTTGGCTTCCTCGTATGCTTTAATTATGTTTTCTCTGCCTGCAAAAGCGCTAACCATAACAAGAAGTGTGGAATAGGGCAAGTGGAAATTTGTAATCATGGCGTCGATAACCTTAAACTTGTAACCCGGATATATGTATAATTCAGTATTGCCCTTATTGCCTGAAATTTTACCTTTTTTTGAAAAAACAGTTTCCAGGACTCTTGTAGAAGTAGTTCCAACCGCTATGATTCTTCCACCATTTTGCCTGGACCGGCTTATTTTTTTTGCTTCATTATCGGAAAGCCAGTAATACTCGTTATGAATCACGTGTTCCTTTACATCAGCTTCAACTATTGGCCTGAATGTATCCAATCCAATATCCAGCCTGAGCTTGGCAAAACTAATCCCGCTCTTTTTAAGCTCTTTAATGAGTTTGCAAGTAAAATGAAATCCGGCTGTGGGTGCTGCTGCAGAGCCATTGACCCTTGCATAAATTGTCTGGTATCTGTCCTGGCTGATATTCTCATTTTTTATATAAGGAGGCAGAGGGACTTTTCCATGTTTATTTATTATCTCATTAAGAGGTGCATCAAATTCCACGACAGCTTTCCCATAATCAAGCTTTTCTGTAACATTAAAATAGTAATTGCCAATATTTACCTTGTTTGAAACTGATAGTTTCTTGGAGGGTTTTACCAGAACCAGGTATTTTTCACCTTTTATTTTTCTCAACACAAAACACTCAATTTTTGCACCGGTATTTTCTTTTACTCCTGGCAGTCTGCACTTTGTAACCTTGCTTTCATTTAATACAAGCACGTCGTATTTTTTTAGATATCTTGAAATGTTGTAGAAGACGTCATGAGAAATCTCACCCGTTTTCCTGTTTAAAATCATTAATTTTGATTTGTCCCTTTGCTCTAAAGGCTCCTGGGCAATGAATTTCTCGGGAAGGTCGTAATAAAATAAATCAAGCTTCATAAGTATTTTTTATTTAAAAAGTCTTGCATCTTTTTCTTTATCATCTCTGTCAACACCTAAGTGTTTATAGGCTAATTCAGTGGCAACCCTGCCCTTTGCAGTTCTTTTTATAAAACCCAGCTGAAGAAGGTATGGTTCATATACGTCTTCCACGGTATCCACTTCTTCACCTATGGAAACTGCTATTGTCCCGACACCTACGGGCCCCCCGTCAAACTTGCTTACAATTGTATGCAATATTTTCTTGTCAATAATATCCAGTCCAAGCTTATCTATATCCAGTTTAGATAAAGAATTTTCAGCAATCTCCTCGTCTATCTGGCCGTTTCCATCGATGAGAGCATAATCTCTTACCCTTTTTAAAAGCCTGTTAGCAATCCTTGGTGTGCCTCTTGACCTTTTGGCAATGGAGTGTGCCCCTTCTTCCGTAACATTCATTTCAAGTATTTCTGCAGATCTTATAATAATTTTTAAGATACTTTCAATATTATAATAATCAAGACGCAAATGTACCCCAAACCTATCCCTGAGTGGCGCCGCAATTAATCCTATCCTTGTTGTAGCGCCGATTATTGTAAATGGCGCTATATCTATTCTTATGGATCTTGCGGAGGGACCCTTTCCTATAATAATATCCAATTTATAATCTTCCATTACCGGATATAGAATTTCTTCAACAACCCTGTTAAGCCTGTGCATTTCATCAATGAAAAGTACATCAAATTTATCGAGATTGGTAAGAATGGCAGCAAGATCTCCTGCACGTTCTATAGCGGGACCTGAAGTAATTTTAAAATTAACCCCAAGTTCGTTTGCTATTATTTCTGCAAGACAAGTTTTGCCAAGTCCGGGAGGTCCCGAAAGTATTACGTGGTCAAGTGGTTCCTTTCGTTTCTTTGCCGAATCAATAAAAATTTTCAAGTTTTCTACAATTTTTTCCTGGCCAATAAAATTAGAAATATATTTTGGGCGAAGACTTTTGTCTAACTCGATGTCTTCTTTTTTGTACTTTGGAGTTATAAAACTTAAGTCTTCTTCAGGGTTATTATTATGCGTGAACTCCTCACCTTCAAGTGATTTACCGGAATTGTTACTGCTGTCTTGTTTGATGGTTTATACCTCCTTAAGGGCAAGTTTTAGAATTTCTTCCGTCCTCATATTCTTTAAATCTTCAACGTTTATTTTTCCAATGACTTTATCTATTTCTCTTGCATTGTATCCCAGTGCTTTTAAAGCTTGCCTTACTTCAGATATTTTTTCATTTTCAAAGGTGCCGGCCGTTTTAAAATTATCAAACTCATTTTCTTCAAGTTTGTCCTTAAGCTCGACAATCATTCTTTCAGCAAGCTTTTTCCCGACACCTGGAATTCGCCTGATTAAATCCACGTCCTTACTAAGTATTATCCTTGTCAGTTCATCCACAGAATATATGGAAAAAGAGCTCAAGGCAATTTTTACTGAAATCCCTGAAACACTGATTAATTTTAAAAACAGATCTTTTTCTTCTTCCCTGTCAAACCCGATAAGCCTGATTTCATCTTCCCTTATATGGGTATAAATATTTAAAGAAGTAACGTTTCCAATTGCAGGAAGTTTTTCATAGGCCCTGCTTGAAATCAGGACCTCAAATCCAACTCCACTTATATCTATAATTGCTTTTGTCGGGAGTTTCTCTATAAGTTTTCCGCAAAGCCTGGCTATCATTTTAAAACCCTGTTAGTTCCTATCATTTTAAATAACTATCTACCTTATCTTTAAATTTGCTCATGCTTGCATGGCAAAGCGCAATGCCCATAGCATCCCAGGCGTCATCTTGTTTTGGAAAGTATTCTTCACTGACACCAAGTATTATTTTTACCATATATTTTATTTGTTTTTTCGTTGCTCTTCCATAACCAACTACTGCTTGCTTTACCTGGAGAGGTGTATATTCATAAATTTTAAGATTGTTTTTGCTTCCGGCAAGTAATAAAACTCCTCTTGCCTGTCCAACAGCCAGCGCCGTCTTAACATTTGCACTGAAAAAAATATTTTCTATTGCAAGACAATCCGGGTGGTAATTATTAATAATTTCTTCCAGGATTTCGTAAATATTTTTTAATCTCTGGTGAGTTTGCAAGCTTGATTTTGTAATTATACAACCACAGTAAACAGGTGTATATTTGCTTCCTTTTATATCTAAAATACCTATACCTGTAGTTTCAAGACCAGGATCTATGCCTAATACCCTGATTAGATCATTTCCCATGTCATTTGTTTTTTGAAAATTTATATCTATTCAACCTCTTCTAAAATCTCATCACTTAATTCAATATTTGAATAAACATTTTGTATATCGTCAGAGTCATCAAGTGCATTTATAAGCCTTAGGACTTTTTGCGCATCTTTTTTTGAAACTTCAACTGTTGTTTTGGGAACATAAGTGATTTCGCTGGATTTAATTTCTACATTATTTTTTTCAAGATTTTTTCTTAAATTCATGAAGTCTGCAGGATTGGCTGTTATTTCATAAAAATCGTTTTCCTCCTGGATATCTTCAGCTCCCGAATCAATTACATTTAACATGAAGGCTTCCTCTTCTTTTATGGTACTTTTTTCTACCAATATTATGCCTTTTCTTTCAAATAGCCAGCCCACACAGCCGGTTTCACCAAGATTACCGTTACTTTTCGAAAATATGTTCCTGACATCTGAAGCTGTCCTGTTCCTGTTTTCCGTCATTGCTTCAACCATAATGGCAGTTCCACCCGGTCCATAGCCCTCATACATTATGGTTTCAAATTTCTCGCCTTCTATTTCGCCGGTACCTCTTTTTATGGCCTTGTCAATATTTTCCCAGGGCATGTTGTATTCTTTTGCTTTTGCTACTGCATTTGAAAGCCCGAAATTATTATCAGGGTCCCCGCTTCCACCTTCTCTTGCAGCAACTGTTATACTTTTACTTAACTTTCCAAAAATGTTTCCTCTTTTAGCATCTTCTTTGGCCTTTTTATGTTTAATTGAATGCCATTTTGAATGACCTGACATTTGCAAATCTCCCTTTTAAATTTAATTACTATAATTTATTTATTTTATTTAATTTGTTTGAACAAATTGTTTTAACTCTTTTTATGATACTTTGATTTCCTTATCATATCAATAAAATATTGATGTATTCGCAAATCCTCGGTTAGTTCGGGATGAAAAGCACAGACAAGCACATTTCCTTCCCTTGCAAGAACCACCTCATTCTTATAGCTGCCCAGCTCTTGGACTTTGCTGCCGATTTCTTTCATCTTCGGAGCTCTAATAAACACTGCATGGAACTTTGAACCATTTAAATTCTGCCCTTTTTTTAAATCAACAGATTCTTCAAAACTGTCTATCTGCCTTCCATACGCATTTCTGTCTACAATAATATCGATATAGCCAAGGCCAAACTTATTGTCAGCGGCCTTTTTTGAAAGAATAATCAATCCTGCACATGTTCCAAATATAGGTTTGGATGACTTGTAAAAATTATCGAGAGCTTTCCTGAAACCATATTTTACAAGTAATTTATTTATAGTGGTACTTTCTCCACCGGGAATTATTAACCCGTCAATTCCGTTTAGTTGCTCGACCGTCCTTACTTCTAACGCATTATGCCCGCTTCTTTTAACAGCTTTTATATGTTCCCTAAAAGCACCTTGAAGGGCCAGCACTCCTACAGTAACTTTTTCTGCATCACTCATTTTACTATTACCAGCCTCGATTTGAAACAATATCTTTCTGGTCAATCCTGGAAACACTTAATCCTGGCATTGCCATTCCCAGGCCTCTTGATACTTTGGCTAAAACTTCAGGATTACCGTAATGAGTGGTGGCTTCAACAATCGCCTGAGCCATCTTCAGGGGATTTTCAGATTTAAAAATGCCTGATCCAACAAAAATCCCATCAGCTCCGAGCTGCATTATCATTGATGCATCAGCAGGAGTTGCAATTCCTCCGGCAGAAAAATTTACTACCGGCAGTTTTTTATACTCATGAACATATAAAACCAGCTCGTATGGAGCTCCAAGCTCCTTTGCTACAGTCATCATTTCTTCAACAGGAAGAGCTGCTATCCTTACAATGTCATCTCTGATGCTCCTCATATGTCTTACTGCTTCAACCACATCACCGGTTCCCGGCTCACCTTTTGTCCTTACCATCGCTGCACCTTCACCAATCCTTCTTAAGGCCTCACCAAGATTAGTGGCCCCACAAACAAAAGGTACCTTAAAATCCCACTTGTTGACATGATATCTTTCATCTGCAGGAGTTAAAACTTCACTTTCATCAATATAATCAATACCAATTGCTTCAAGAATCTGAGCTTCTGCAAAATGTCCAATTCTGCATTTGGCCATAACCGGTATAGAAACAGTATCCATGATTTTCAGTATTATTTCAGGGTCAGTCATTCGTGCCACACCGCCTGATGCCCTGATATCTGCAGGAATTCTCTCAAGTGCCATTACAGACACTGCTCCTGCATCTTCTGCAATTTTAGCTTGCTGGGGCGTTGTGACATCCATTATAACGCCGCCTTTTAGCATTTCTGCAAGTCCTTCTTTAACTCTTAAAGTTCCTTTTTCCATTTTATTTAAAAACACCTCCCAGTATAATTATTTCTGAATTGTTTATCAGAAACTATTTATGTACTTTTTATTGCATTATTTAAATCTACACCAATTCCCAGAGACATCTTCTCGAGCCGCCTTACTCTCTCCTCAATCGGCGGGTGAGTGTTAAACAAACTGCTAAACATCACCTTTGTATTTTTACCAAAGGGGTTTGATATAAACATATGTGCGGTTGCATTATTTGCTGTACTTACTTCGCTATAAGCGCTTATTTTCCTTAACGCGCTTGCAAGACCTGCGGGATACCGGGTTATAAGAGCGCCGTTAGAATCTGCCAGGTACTCTCTCTGCCTGCTTATTGCAAATCTTATAACAGTCGCAATCAGTGGTGACAATATTATTAATAGAAGGCCTATTGCAAGAAAAATAAGGTTTAAAATCCCCCCGCCCGAACTCCTGCTGCTTGATGATCGCCTGCCGCCTCCGAAAATGAAACTCCTGAACATTATATTGCTTATAATTGTAACCATACCTACAAGTATTACTATTATGGTTCCAAGGAGTATGTCATAATTTTTTACGTGAGAAAGCTCATGCGCTACCACACCTTTTAATTCTTCATCACTTAAGTTGTTTATGATTCCCCTGGTAAGTACCAGTACACTGTTTGAGGGATTCCTGCCAGTGGTGAACGCATTCATTCCGCTTTCTTCAATTACATATGTTTTTGGCATTGGAAGCCCGGCAGCGATTGATAAACCTTCGACTATGTAATAAACCCTGGTATCCTGATCTCTTGTAAGCGGATAAGCTTTTGTCATTTGAAGCACCAATTTATCGCTGTAATAATAGCTTGCAAAACTCACAATTACAGCAAAAACAAGTGCAAAAATCATCAGTATTATTGAGTAGGCACCACTGACTCCATATCTATAATCAAAATATGTTCCAATAGCAAATCCAAGTGCAGCAATAAAAATTACAAATAACACTATTATAAAAGCAGTTCTTCTTCTATTGCTTGCTATGTTTTCGTACATTTTAAGTCACCAAATTAAAACTGGACTTTTACAGGGCCCCTGGCTTCCGGTTCTTCAATCTCAAAATAATCTTTTGATGTAAACTTAAACCACCCTGCAAAAATATTCCCCGGAAAAGTTTGAATCCTTGTGTTAAATTGCATTACAGAATCGTTGTAGAATTGTCTTGCATATGCAATATTGCTTTCAATACCATTCAATTCTTCCATAAGCCTTGTAAAATGCTGGTCAGCTTTTAGGTTTGGATACTGCTCAGCAACAGCAAACAATGACTTTAAAGTACTTGTTATCATATTTTCAGCTTTAGCCTGATCCGTAACTGATTTAGCATCCATGCCAATGCTCCTGGCCTGTATTACTTTTTCCAGTGTCTGGCTTTCGTGCGCCGCGTAGCCCTTCACTGTCTCTACCAGGTTTGGTATAAGATCGTATCTTTTCCTGAGCTGTACATCAATCTGGGCCCAGGCATTGTCAATCCTGTTTCTCAAAGAAACTATTGAGTTGTAAAGACCGATCCCAACCAGAAATATTATTATTATAATAGCTACAACTACCACAAGTGGAATTAAAATTGCTGCTAACATACTTAACCTCCAGTTGTAAAAATTTTTTAAAATCCTTTAAATTTTACTATAAATTTATTAATTTTATAGAGCTAAATTATACCATATTAGCAAATAAAAACGACTTATTTGTTTTTACACATTAACGATTTTATGGTATATTTTTTCCTATGTTATTTGCTGGTTTATAAAAAATACCAATTCACTTAGGATATTTTGGGAGGAAATTAATGAGTGGCACTAATATTGCAAATAAAAAGGTCATAGGTCTGGTATCTGGAAATGGTGGAGGTAAAACGTCCCTTGCAGAATGCTTTTTATTTAATTCAGGGGCAATTAACCGTCTTGGTAAAATAGAAGCAAAAAATACTGTTTCTGATTTCAGTCCTCTTGAAATGAAAAGAGGTTTTAGCATTAGTTCAAGCATACTTAATTATAAATGGAAAAATTATGATGTTAATCTGATAGATTCACCCGGTTATATGGATTTTATTGGCCAGGCTATTTCCACAATTAAAGTTGTTGACGGGCTTCTCATGGTAATGGATGCTAAATCAGGAAATCAAGCCTCAACAGAAAAATTAATTGAATATCTAAAACAAAATCCCAAGCCTGCTTTTTTTGTAATTAATAAATTGGATCAGGAAAATGTAGATTTTTCCGGTACTGTTGAAAAAATAAAAAGCAGTACAGGATTAAATCTTGTTCCAATAACAATCCCAATCGGTGAAGGCGAATCTTTTTGTGGTGTTATAGACTTACTGCAGAACCAGTCGTATGTATATACGAATGGTGCATACCAGGGAGTAAAATCTGCAGTTGATGAAAGTAAAAAATCAGAGGTCGAAAATTATCACAACAGCCTGGTGGAATCAATAGTCGAAACAAATGATGACCTTTTAAGTAAATATCTTGACGGTGAAAAAATTGAAGCTTCAATTATAAGCGGTGTATTTAAGAATGCGGTTGTTGAAAGCAAGGTTATACCGGTTTTTGCAACTTCTTCAGGTAAAAATATCGGTGTTGATATACTGATGGATTATATAAATAATCTGTTGCCTTCACCTCAGGAAATCAAGCCTTTGAAAGCCAAAGAAATTGGAAAAGATTCTGAAATAGAAATAAAACCGGCAAGTGACGGCCCGGTTCTTGCTTATGTTTTTAAAACAATGGCCGACCCATATATAGGCAAGCTGTCGATATTCAGGATTTTTTCGGGTACAATTAAAACCAACGGAAGTTTTTACCTGCCCGGAACAAAAGGCTCACATAAATTCACCAATTTATTTGAGCTGCAGGGTAAAGAACAATCAGATTTAAACGAAGCAACATGTGGTGATATTGCAGCTGTTTCAAAAATAATGGACATATCCAATGACGATACTATTTGTAATGCAGATAAGCCTATTGGGATGGAAAAAACAATATATCCTGAGCCTACACTTCCCAGAGCTATACTACCCGTGAGTAAAGGTGATGAAGAAAAAATTGGAATGGGACTGGCAAGGATAATTGAGGAAGACCCGACCCTTAGAACCGAACTAAATCTTGAAGTACATCAAAGTATTGTATGGGGAATGGGAGACCTTCATCTTTCAGTTGTCAGGGAAAACCTTAAGGAAAAATTCGATATAGATGTAACAATGTCTATACCTGAAGTCGCATACAAGGAAACTATTAAAAAAGATGCCAAAACAGAATATAAATATAAAAAGCAATCTGGTGGCAGGGGCCAGTACGGTCATGTGTTCATCGAGTTAAAACCACTTAAAAGTGGTGAAGGCTTTAAATTCGAAGACAGCATCTTCGGTGGTTCAATACCAAAAAACTACATTCCCAGTGTTGAAAAAGGTATAAGAGAGTCACTTATTGCCGGGACGCTTGCCGGTTTTCCGGTAGTTGACATTTCTGTAAACCTTTACGATGGTTCATTCCATACTGTGGATTCATCAGACATGGCTTTCAAAATAGCAGCATCAATGGCGTTTAAAAGAGGTATGTCCGAAGCCAGCCCGGTGATATTGGAACCTGTAATGGAGCTTGAAATTACAATTCCTGAAAA
>CAZFFH010000002.1:0-7309 GCA_964518375.1 uncultured Actinomycetota bacterium | reverse complement strand
TGCTCCAGTCATTGATGGCAGTATAAGTGAGTGGGAATTTTTTGATGAAGCTTCCATCTCAAATCCAACCATAAAAAAAGAGAATTTTACCAATTTAAAGGATTGCTCCGGCATTTATTATACATGCTGGGATGATGCAAATTTCTATTTGGCAGTTCAGGTAACAGACGATGTATTCAACCAGTCATTTACGGGTAATCAAATAAATAAAGGTGACAGCCTGTCTATAGTTTTTGATACGGACCTTGCCGGTGATTTTAGCATTCCGTTCTATTCAAGCGATGACCTGCAAATTGACCTTTCCGGCGGAAACTTTGCAAGCATTCCTGCTGAATCATACATATACTATCCATCTGAAGTCCCGAAAGGTGTTGAGGTTGCAGCAAACAGGCTTGCAAATGGATATATAATTGAAGCAGCTATCCCATGGTCAAATTTTGTCAGCTATGGGCCAAAAGATTTGGATGTTATGGGATTTACAATTTCAATTTTTGATACTGATAACCTTGAATCTACTGAACTTGTAGTATCATCTTCCAAGCAATTTGAAATCAACAATGTAACTATGCTTGGCACTCTTGTACTAATTGATGGCGGGGATTTGCAGGCTCAGGCAGCAGAAGAAAGCGGGACAACAGACAAGACGTCAGAAACTACAGTAAAAGATTAAAACCAGTAAAAGTTTTCTACAATAAATAGGTGGCAAATCTTTTGAATCTTTAAATGCTGCTGATTTAGCCAATGATCTGAGATTTTATTTGCGAAATTATTCTTTCGAATTCCCGCTGATAATTGTTCATGAACTCAAGCATAAATTGCTTCCATTGGGGATTCTGGCTGATAGCTTCTTCCAACGAAATTTTTGTAACAATTTTTGCATCGCCTTGCTCCACCGTCCTCACTCTAGCCTGCGGATTCTTTTCTATGGCTTTTTTGAACTCACCGTAAACATGTTTTTTTTCTTCTTCTGCTTTTTTCTGTAAAGTTTCAAGCGAACCCAGGCTTTGTTCGATAATAGCTGTCTTTTTTTCAGGCTTTAAAGTCTCCAGGGCTAAAATACCTTTTTTTCTTCTTTGAATCTCATCAACCGGCATCCCAAATTTCAAAGAACCTGTTAAATTCAATTGCGCATCTGAAAGAAGAGAAACATTTTCACCTTTTAATTTTTTCCAAAGCTCATCAGGACCAATTTTTATCCTGTAAAATTCTACCATTATCGGTTCAAGCTTTTTTTTATTAAGCAAGGCTTCTTTCTCTTCAGGAGACAAATCATCCAGAAGCGCAGCTTTTTCCATTGCAATCTCAATAGCAGTTTTTATCTTATCTCCCATAATTTCTCCCCTGTTTTAAAATATATTTTTAATTAATTTCTTCTTTTTTTAAAAAAATTAAAAAATCTGTCCTGGTAGTAACTAAATAATCCCCAGCTGTCAAGCTCCTCTTTAAGCCTGGTTGCCTCAATTTCACCTTTTTCATATAGATTGAACAGATTTTCTATTTCTGATCGTGCCGTAAAAGGAATGCCACGGTTATCTCTTGAAATAACCGGCATACCCGATGAATTCAAATTGATGAGATTATTTGCGCTTAAATCTGGCAGCTGCGAGAAATATGCACTGTTTATAACAAGTTCGTAAATAAATTTTGTAAGAGAAACGTCCCAGAATTCATCAATTCCTTTTATAATGGCACAGAACGGATCCTGTTTTTTTTCAATCTCATTATCTATTTTTTTTGCAAGTTCATCCAGTGACGCCGGTACAATATCCATGCGGTCATAGTCTTTGACAAATCTTAGCTTGTAAAGCATTAATGCCAGGTCTGCACTTTCTCCCGCAAGCATCTCGAATGCTTTTTTTGCTTCTTCGCTGAATCCCTCCATTCTCATAATATAATATGGAGTAATCAGTTTAGGTTTATGCCAGGTAATCCGGCCTTCTCTGATGACAGTTTCAGATTCTTTTGTCTTACCTTCAAATTCAATATAAAAAGGAACAGTCAGGATATAATAATGTATGGTCGTAGAATCATAAGTTGAAAGCAGCTTTTTTGGCTGCTTTAGCACTTCAGTGTTTTCGATAGCATATTTAATTTTTTCATCCATGTTCATATTTAAATTATAACTTTATTTGAAGCTAAATCAAAATAAAGTATAATCTTTTTATGCAAGAAAAAATCACTGAAAATAAAAACATAACTTTATACTCAATTAACATATCAGGAATCGTACAGGGTGTTGGATTTCGGCCATTTATTTATAAGCTTGCCAGTGAAAATAACTTAAATGGCAGCATAACAAATACAACCGAAGGTGTCCTTATAAAAGTTTTGGTGAAAAATAAGAAAGAACTTTCTGTTTTTATAGATAAAATAAAAAAATTTAAACCGGCTCCATCGTTAATTGAAGAAATCCAGTACCGTAAAATCCCACAAGAAATTTTCCAGGATTTCACAATAGAAAAAAGCATTGAAACTGATGAAAAATTCCAGTTGATTTCTCCGGATTTAGCAACTTGCCAAACATGTATTGAAGATATAAATAATAAAGAAAACCGCAGGCGGTATTATTACCCTTTTACCAACTGTACAAACTGCGGACCCAGGTTCACCATAATAAAAAAGATGCCATATGACAGGCAGTATACTACAATGCTTAAGTTTGAAATGTGTCCTGATTGCAAAAAAGAATATGACAACCCATTTGACAGGAGATTTCACGCCCAGCCCAATGCTTGCAAAATCTGCGGACCGCTGCTTTCCATCATTGATAACACAGGAAAAACTATTGACACGCAAAACCCTATTTTAACTGCAGCCGGGCTTTTAAAAAATGGTTTTATTATTGGAATAAAAAGCCTTGGTGGTTTTCAGATAGCATGTGACGCAACAAATGACGATGCAATCTTAAAACTTAGAAAGAGAAAAAACAGGCCGCAAAAGCCATTTGCAGTTATGTTTAGAGATATGGAAACGATAAACAAATATCTGGATGTAAGCCTCCTGGAACAAGCCAGCCTGACTTCGTCTTCAGCGCCAATAGTATTACTTAAAAAAAATAAATTTTTGAGCCTTTCAAAACATGTATCTTATTATAATAAATATGAGGGTGCCATGATCCCCTACACCCCGCTGCATCATCTCCTTTTTAATAATATTGATTTTCCTTTAGTAATGACCAGCGGAAATATTTCAGAAGAACCAATTGCTTCAGAAAACAAAGAGGCTCTATTTGAACTTGGAGATATTTGTGATTATTTCCTTACCCACAACCGGGATATTTATTCAAAATACGATGATTCGGTGATTAAAATTTTTAATGATACTGAAATGATATTAAGAAGAGCCAGAGGCTATGCTCCTTATCCTATAAAACTTGACACCGATATCGGCAATAAAGTAATTCTTGCTGTGGGTGCACAGGAAAAAAATACTTTTTGCATTCTTAAAAAGAACTATGCAATTATCAGCCAGCATATTGGGGATATGGATAGTGCCGAAACTTTAGATTTCTTTAGGACCACTCTGGATAATTATAAGAAACTTTTCAATATTGATAAAATAGACTTAGTTGTACACGATAAGCACCCGGACTATGCGACAACAAAATTCGTAAAAAAACATTTTAGAAACTGTAAAAAAATAGAAGTGCAGCATCACAAAGCACATATTGCAGGTGTAATAGCAGAAAATAGATTGCTTGAAGAAAATAAAATGAAAGAAAATGACAGGATCCTTGGATTTGCCTGGGATGGGACCGGTTATGGCGATGACGGCAAAGTTTGGGGCAGTGAGATTTTTATTGTCCAAAAAATCTTGAGTAAAAATAAACTGAATTTTAAAAGAATTGGCCATATTAAAGAAAAATATATGCCTGGCGGCGAAATTACAATAAAAAAGCCTTACAGGATGGCTGTTTCTTATCTTTATAATTATTTTACAAGCCAGGCAAATAATTCTAAAAAGGATTTTGCTGATTATATTTTCAACCAGTTTCCATTTTATAAGAAAATAATTGTACCCGAAGAAATCGATATTATCATAAAACAAATTCAAACAGGCTTTAACAGCCCTTTAACAACGAGTATGGGAAGATTTTTTGACTCCGTAAGCTCAATTTTAAACCTGACTCATATCGCCGGTTACGAAGGTGAGGCAGCCATTCATCTTGAAATGATTTGCCGGGAAAATATTAAAGACGAATACCGGGTTGAAATTAAAGACTTTGTGATAGATGATTATTTAATTTTTGACCAGATTATCTCTGATTTAACAAACAATGTTGCAGCTCCAGTCATTTCAGCTAAATTTCACAATACTCTTGCAAGAGCTGTTCTTGATATATCTGTTAAAGCCAAGAAAAACTACGGTACAAATGTAATTGCACTAAGCGGAGGCGTTTTTCAAAACAATCTGCTGATCAGCCGTTGTTTTGAATTACTGTCAAGATCTAATTTCGATGTATATTCCAAATTTAAAGTTCCCGTAAATGATGGCGGGATTTCACTTGGGCAAGCATATATTGGAGCATTATTTTTAAAGCAAAATTAATTTTTAAATACTGATTCTGTTTTCTTCTTTTACCAATTGCAGAACTTCATATTTTTCAATTTCTTCCAGATAATCTTCCCCAAGACCTTCCAGCATTTCAATAAATATCTCAACAAGTCCGGGGTCAAATTGAATGCCTGATAATTCTTTTATGGTTTCAATTGCTTTTATCTTTGAAATTGCTTTCTTGTATGGAGATCCCTCGGTCATGACATCGTAAGCGTCGACAACTGCAATAATTCTTGAATTAATTGGTATGGATTCACCCTTTAATTTATGTGGATACCCATGCCCATTCCACCACTCGTGATGACATAGAATTTCCTCTGCTACGTGAGCAAGTTGTATGGTTGATTTTGCTATATTATACCCAACGATCGTATGCCTTCTTACTATGCGGGTTTCTTCCTTGGTTAGTTCTCCTTTTTTCATCAAAACACTTTCAGCGATAGCTACTTTACCTATGTCATGCAATAGTGAAAGAAGCGATAAATCATTTAACTGGTTCTCTGAAAGGTTAATCGCTTTCCCAACCCTTCTTGAAAGAGTGCTAACCCTATAGGTATGCTTTTCAGTTTCAAGACCCTTTTCAAAAAGAGCTCTGCTAAAAGCAGTAAGTATCGAATTTGATATGCTATTTCTTTCAACTAGTTTTCTTCGATACATTCCATCTTCAGCACTCTTAATTACTTTTTGTAAGTTTTGTGATTGTTCGGTTTTCGTTGCTGCACCAAGAGATATACTTAAAGGCAGTTTCTTATTTTCCAGTTCTATACATCCAAGCCTTATCCTTTCTACAATTTCTTCAGCTTCTTCTTCCTGGGTTTTGGGCAGAAATATCGCAAACTCATCTCCGCCCCATCTGCAAATAATGTCCTCGGACCTGCAGCTTTTAACAAGAACTTTTGCGCATTTTCTAAGGAGTAAATCTCCTTTTTTATGCCCAAAGCCATCATTTATTAATTTCAGGCCATTAACATCACCAATGATTATGCTTAAAGGCAGCTGGCGTTCCCTGTCCAGTCGCTTTAATTCTTCATCAAAATATGCTCTGTTATAAAGATCTGTTAAATTATCATGGAAACTTATGTATTTTATCTTCTCTTCTGATTTTTTCCTTTCAGTAATATCCCTGATAACTATCAGCCTGCCGCCTATTTCCATGCTGCTTATTTTTAGTGAACTTACTGAAATATTAAAGTATCTATCTTCCTGATGGGTATTAATCATCACATCTTTCTCAACTTCCGGTTCATCCTCCGTGAAATTAATACTATAATCATGCCAGACATAATCTATGGACCTTCCAATAAAATCCCTGCCGGCAGAAAATAAATCCTGTGCCTGCTTGTTCAGGAAATTAATCCTGCCTTCCTTATCCAGGACAATAACACTATCCTTTATGCTTTCTATTATAGATTCGTAATTTATAGGGACAATCTCACCTATCTTTAAATATGTAAAACCGAATACCAAAACAAGACTGGAAAATGATACTGCAATTGGGGTTAAATCGAATTTTATTAAAGGTATTAGCTTAAATACATACAATATGTTTATGGCCCAGGCAATTATTAATGCAGAAATTAAAGTGATAGCCTGCCTCCTGAAAAATCTGTATCTGCTTGCAAAAATAAAAAATAGAAATATTGTACTTATAAAAAGCAAAACATAAGAAAAGCCCGTCCATACCCAGAAAGCAGTTCCATAGTCACTTATTGATGTTACTGTAAGAAGACCGCTGGAATGTACTACCTCATTTTTCCACATCAAACTATGTATATTATTTGTAAGAAATAAAACCAATGAGGCTGCAGGTATAATACTTAAGGTAATTATTCTTTCTTTTTTGAGAATCCTGGTAAAACCTGCATATTTTATTGTTAATATGAAAAATAATAACGGAACCGCCACTATTCCGAAATACTGAATCCTGCCAAAAATAATTTTCCCTATAAGAGTTGTATTTAAGATTTCCAGGGCACATCCAAGCATCCATATTGTACAAGCAATCAACAAAAGAGATGTGAGCCCATAGTTCTTACCGGATTTGAATCTTAAGATAATTATTGCAAGAACCAAAGTGATTGATATTCCGATAATATAAGGGATTAAATATGCATTGAATTGAATGAGCATAATTTTAATATTTAAATATTTGTTATTATGATACCAATGTATTTATAAATTATAAATTATTTTATTCTTATAAGTTTATCAGCGATTTAATTTAAATCAATCATAAGAATAAATTAGCTTTTAACTAAAATAATTTAAATAAACTTTTTGTAATTTTTTAATAATTTTAACACAAATACAAATAAAAAGAAATAATTTAATAATTTAATATTATTTTGCGATTTTATATGATTTCTAATATAATTGCTGCTGTATTTAAGGTTTTTATAAAAAATATTAGTGATTTTTATTTTAAAAGAGGTGTTGATTAAATGTGTCTGGCAATTCCTGCAAAAATTATTAAAATTAATAAAAATATTGCTGAAATAGAAAGTCTCGGGGTTGTCAAGGAAGTTGATATAACGCTGGTGCCTGATGCAAAGATTGGTGATTATGTAATAGTGCATGCAGGTTTTGCAATTCAAATTATTGATAAAAAAGAAGCTTCCATCACTGAAGGTTACTGGAAAGAATTCCTGGAAGAGACATGAACATTAAAGAAATTTGCTCAGAAATTAACAGTCTTGTCAGAGATTTAGGTAAGAAAAGTATAAATATAATGGAAGTATGCGGAACACATACG
>CAZFFH010000001.1:54699-67243 GCA_964518375.1 uncultured Actinomycetota bacterium | reverse complement strand
TACTGGCACCTGTACAGGTATAACCCATTATTAAAAAAAGAAGGGAAGAATCCTTTTATCCTTGATTCAAAAGAACCCACCGAGTCATTTAATGAATTTCTTATGGGTGAGGTAAGATATTCGTCACTTAAGAAAACATTTCCAGAGAATGCCGAAAGATTATTTAAGGAAGCTGAGGAGGATGCTAAAGAAAAATACCAGAATTACAAAAGAATGTCTGAAATCGTATATTAAAGATAAGAACCATTTTTTATAACATTTTTTTGTAATATACAAAGCAATAAAAGTAAAAAAGTGTATTAAAATATGAAAACAAAAAGAGAAATAATTGTAATGAAGTTCGGCGGCACATCTGTAAGTGACGCCGATAAAATAAAGAAGGTTGCTGAAAGAGCAATAAGGGCAAAGGATAATGGTGATGATGTAGTTGTGGTTGTTTCGGCGATGGGTGATACAACTGATGATCTTATTAGTCTTGCCGGCCAAATAAGCGATGTTCCAAACAAAAGAGAAATGGACATGCTTCTTTCAACAGGAGAACAGATGTCCATAGCGCTTTTAGCAATGGCAATACAGGCAAAGGGACACAAATGCATTTCACTCACCGGAAACCAGGCCGGGATCTTCACTGATGAAGTTTATTCAAATGCAAAAATTACACATATAAACAATGCAAGACTCTTAAAAGAATTAAAAAATGGTAAAATAATAATTGTTGCAGGCTTTCAAGGTATTACTGCAGACGGTAACATATCTACTCTTGGCAGGGGTGGCTCTGACACTACAGCGGTAGCTCTTGCTGCGGCGCTAAAAGCAGAATACTGTGAAATATACACCGATGTTGATGGAGTATACACTGCAGATCCTAACATTGTTCCCCAATCCAGGAAAATTGATAAGCTTTCTTACGAAGAAATGCTTGAAACGGCATCTTCGGGAGCAAAAGTTCTGCACTTAAGAGCCGTTGAATTTGCAAAAAATCATAATGTAGTTTTATCAGTAAGGTCAAGCTTTAATGAGAATGAAGGGACATGGGTTATGGACGATAATAAAAAAATTGAGCGTATGGAAAGACCGGTTGTAACTGGAGTGACTTACGACACCAACCAGATAAAAATTACTATATTTGGTCTGGCTGACAAGCCCGGTATTGCTGCAAAGCTTTTTGGAGAGTTTGCTCTGGAGAATGTGAGCGTTGACTTGATAGTTCAAAATGTAAGTGAAAAGGGCATTGCCACAATATCGTTTACAGTTAAGAACGAGGACTTAAACGAAGCAAAGAGAGTAATTGAGAGTTTGAAAATGGGGCTGGATTTTACTGAAGCCGGCATTGATTCTAATGTTGCTAAAGTTTCGTTAGTAGGTGCAGGCATGCAAACCCATGCAGGAGTTGCAGCCAAAATGTTTGAAATACTGGCAAAAGAAAATATAAACATTGAAATGATCAGCACATCACCGATCAGGATATCTTGCGTTATAAGAAAAGATAAGGTAAAAACAGCAGTAAAAGTACTGCATAGTGGTTTCGGACTTGATAAAGAAAGAGGATTGTAAATGAAAGAATACAATGTTGCGATAGCTGGTGTGACCGGAGCTGTCGGGCAGGTTTTTCTTGCAATTCTTGAAGAAAGGAATTTTCCAGTCAAGAATCTTATGGCACTTGCCTCGTCCCGTTCTGTAGGTAAAAGGGTTAAATTTAGAAATGAAGAAATAGAAGTAAAAGAATTAACCGGTGACTCTTTTAAAAATATAGAAATTGCCCTTTTTTCAGCAGGTGCCTCAAGGTCAAAGGAATTTGCAAAATATGCAGTTGAAAGCGGAGCAGTGGTTATAGATAACAGCAGCGCTTTCAGGATGGATGAAGGTGTTCCGCTTATAGTTCCTGAAGTTAATAGCCAGGAGGTATTTAGCCATACCGGTATTATAGCTAATCCAAACTGCTCTACCATTATTATGGTTGTGGCAATAAAACCAATTTATGATTTATCGCCAATTAAAAGAATAATCGTGTCAACCTATCAGGCTGTATCAGGTGCAGGAGCAAAAGCTATTATTGAGCTTGAAGAGCAATCAAGGAAAATAATGAGCCAAAAAAATGATGAAATTGAATGTAGCGTTTTTCCGGTGCAGATAGCGTTTAATGTCATTCCTCATATAGGCGCATTTCTTGAAAATGGCTATACAGTAGAAGAAATGAAAATGCAGGATGAAACCAGGAAAATATTTAATGATTATTCTATAAATATATCTGCAACTACAGTCAGGGTCCCGGTTTTTACATCACATTCTGAGTCGTTAAATATTGAGACAAAAAGTAAAATTACAGTAGAGCAGGTAAGAGAAGCATTGGAAAATGCACCTGGAGTTACATTAAAAGATGATTTTAAAAACTGCATATATCCAACCCCGCTGGATTCATCTAAAAAGGACGATGTTTTTGTTGGAAGAATAAGGGAAGACATTTCAACTGAAAATGGAATAAACATGTGGGTGGTTGGTGATCAGCTTAGAAAAGGCGCTGCGCTGAATGCTATTCAGATAGCAGAAGTATTGATAAATAAGAAATGATAATTATATTACAAATGGTATTTACATAATATTAGGTGGAATGTTTATTGCTTAATGGTTAGAAGAAGTTGCTTAGAAATTATTTTTTTTGGGAATTTTCTTTTTTTAATTTCTCTTTAGAATCCTTGATTTTGGCAATTCTTTCCATCAATTCCTTTTCAAAACCACGCCCTGTTGGGCAGTAGTATGTTTTGCTCTTGAGTTCATCTGGAAGATATGACTGGTAAACTACAGCGTCTTCAAAATTATGGGGATAAAGATAACCTTTAGAATATCCAATTTCTTTCATAAGTTTTGTGGGTGCATTTCTTATATGAAAAGGAACAGGCAGAGATTGGTACTGTTTTATATCGTTTTCCACATTCATAAATGTCAAGTAAAGCGCATTGCTTTTTGGGGCCAGTGCAAGGTAAATTGCTGCTTCTATAACTGCAAGGTAACCTTCCGGAGGACCAATGAAATCAAAAGCATTTTTTGCAGCTATTGCAATACTTAAAGCATTGGGGTCCGCAAGTCCTATGTCTTCAGAGGCAAACCTTACCATCCTGCGAATTATATATAACGGGTCTTCTCCGCCCTCAATCATCCTGATTATCCAGTAGACTGCCGCGTCAGGGTCGCTTCCTCTCAAGCTTTTATGAAGAGCTGAAATCAAATTAAAATGCTCTTCGCCATTCTTGTCATAAATCAAAGCTTTTTTGCCAATAATATTTTCTACAAGAGGTATATCTATTTTAATAATTTGACCTTCACCTTTTTGTAACAAAGAGCTCACTGCAAGTTCTAAAATATTATAGGCAACCCTGACATCACCATCACAGAACCTGCTTATAAACTTGAGGGTTTCTTTTTCAATATCAATATTATAATTGCCTAAACCCTTTTCTTTATCTGAAACAGCTTTATTTAACAGGGTGTTTATTTCTTCCGGTGAGAGTTTATTAAGAACAAATACCTTGCATCTTGAAAGCAGTGAAGAGATCACCTCAAAAGACGGGTTTTCAGTAGTGGCGCCAATCAAGATTATGGTTCCATCTTCTGCATAAGGGAGAAATGCATCTTGCTGGGCCTTATTGAAACGATGAATTTCGTCAATAAAAAGAATGGTTCTTTTACCATGTGTCTTTTTTTCATATAGCGCAATTTCCATTACATCTTTGATCTGTTTTATGCCCGAAGTCACTGCCGAAAAAGATATAAACCTGCTTTTTGTTTTTCTTGCTATAATTGCCGCAAGTGTTGTTTTACCGCAGCCTGGCGGACCCCATAAGATCATGGAAAACAACTTATCTCCGTCAATTATTCTTTTAAGAATCTTGTCTTGTCCGACAAGATGTTCCTGGCCGATAAAATCACCGAGTTCCTGCGGGCGCATTTTATCTGCTAGGGGAGATTGAGACGGCAGACCCTTGCGGTAATTGTCGTTACTGTCAAATTTATCAAATAATGTCATTCTTTATTATTGTAGAATTTTACGTTTACTTTTCTTGTCCTGGGACCATCAAATTCACAAAAATAAACTCCTTGCCATACCCCAAGTAAAAACTTACTGCTTTCAATCATTAAATTCAAAGTTTGTCCGAAAAGGCTTGCTTTTATATGTGCGTCTGAGTTGCCTTCAGCATGAGCATAGTTGTCGCTCACAGGAACAAGCTTGTTAGTGGCGCTTATTATGTCATTTGTAACATCCGGATCTGCATTTTCATTTATTGTAACTGCAGCAGTTGTGTGAGGCACATGAATAAAACATATGCCATCTTTTATGCCTGATGGACGTATCAAAGCATTTAACCTTTCAGTTATATCTATAAATTCAATTCTTTTGCTTGTTTTGATTTCTATGGTTTCAGCCATTTAATCACTTCTATGAGTTTATAAAACCTTTTAATGATTAAATTTTAGCTAAAATAATTTTAAAACACCACTTAATTTAAAATCAGCTCGTCGTACAGCAATTCTTAATTGAAAAAATAATATAAAAACATTAAAATGTTTTAAGTATCTTTAAGAAATCTTTTTTTTAATAAACCTTTGGGGTCGATTAGTTATTGTCTTTAAAAATGTTTGAAATACTTAAAAAAAAATACAGTGTTACAGGTATTGGAAACGCCATTATTGATATTGTGGCTAATGTTGAAGATAACTTCATAAATAAGCACAACCTTGATAAAGGCTCTATGAGGATTATTAACGAAGATGAGGCCCAATGGCTAAACGGGCAGATATCAGCTGTTAAAATGCTATCTGGGGGCTCTGCAGCCAATACTGTGGCAGGACTTGCAATGCTTGGACATAAAGTTGCTTTTATTGGAAAAGTTAAAGATGATCCTTGTGGAAAAGCATTTGAAAAAGAGTTGAAAGCTATTGGTGTTACTTTTATCACACAAAAAGCACAAGACAGCACGTCTTCGACCGCCCGGTGCATAGTTCTCAGCACTCCTGATGCTCAAAGGACGATGAATACCTGTCTTGGTATTGCAGGCTCGCTTGGTCCGGAAGATATCGATGAAGAAACAATTACTAATTCGTCTATCATTTATCTTGAAGGATATTTATGGGATAAGGACATTGCTAAGAAAGCAATCATGAAAGCTATTAAACTGGCGCAAAGTACAGGCTTAAAAGTGGCATTCAGTCTTTCAGATAGTTTTTGTGTTATAAGGCATAAAGAAGAATTTTTAAACCTGGTTAACAATTATATCGATATTCTATTTGCAAATGAGCTTGAAATAGCAGCATTATTTGGCACTGATAACCTGGATTTTGCTATTGACAAATGCAAGCAGTTAAAAATCCTGGCTGTCATAACCAGGTCTGAAAAAGGCTCTATAATTTTATTTGAGCATAAGATAACCTTCGTGGAGGCTGAAACAACAAAAGTCATAGACAGTACCGGAGCCGGGGACCTTTTTGCTGCAGGTTTTTTAAGCGGACTTATTAAAGGTAAAGATCTTTACTGCTGTGGAAAAATGGGTAGTATCATGGCATCAGAAGCAATAAGCCATTATGGAGCAAGGCCAGAGTTGTCCCTTATCAAACTTCTTAAAGAAAAGGGTTTTTAAAATTTTTTCTAAAAGGAGATTAATGAAAGATAAAAGCAAAGCAGAAGTTGGTGTTTTTGGCGGGTCAGGTTTCTACAGTTTCTTGAAAGTAAAGGAAGAATTGAACATAGATACTGTATATGGCAAACCCTCGGACACTATTATAATTGGAGAACTCGAAAGTATAAATGTTGCTTTTCTTCCAAGACACGGCAGGGGACACACTATACCCCCGCACAAAATTAACTACAGGGCAAATATTGCAGCAATGAAAACACTTGGAGTGAGGCAAATATTTGGACCCTGTGCTGCAGGAAGCCTGCAGGCAAATATAAAGCCGGGAGATTTCGTTATCTGTGACCAGTTTGTTGACAGAACTAACTGCAGGATTGATACTTTTTATAATGGGCCTCACACTACCCATATTTCAACTGCTGATCCATATTGTCCCGATCTGAGAGAAATCGTTATAAAGGAAGCTGAAAAAATAGGAATAACAGCTTACCCCAAAGGAACTGTTGTTGTTATTCAAGGTCCAAGATTCAGCACAAAATCAGAGAGCAGGTGGTACTCCGGACAGGGTTGGGAAGTAATTAATATGACGCAGTATCCTGAAGTTACTCTTGCCCGTGAAATGGAAATGTGTTATGTAAATATTTCGCTCATTACCGATTATGATGCTGGCCTTGAAGGTCGTCCAGGTATAAAATCTGTGACCAGCCGGGATGTAGTCAGGATTTTTAAAGATAATAATGAAAAATTAAGAGAACTTCTTTTTAAGGCAATCCCAAGAGTACATGGTAAAAGGCATTGTGTTTGCTCGAGCGCTCTTAAAGGCGCGGTCATAAGTTAGTTTTTATCTCATTAATTTGATTCTTGACAAGAAGGTGGCGGGTATCCTTTGAAAACTAAAATCCTGATTGCATGTGATAAATATAAGGGGAATTTAAGTGCACTACAGGTCTGCGGCACGATCAAGGATGCAATATATGAAACTGCGCAATATCTAGGTGAAAAAGTGGACATAATAATCAGTCCTATGGCTGATGGTGGTGAGGGTACCGTTGAAACACTTGTCGAGAGTTTAAATGGTAAATTTATAGATTTAGAGGTAACAGGACCGCTTGGAAACAAGGTCATTTCAAGGTTTGGAATAATAGGACAAGAAACTGCAGTAATTGAAATGTCTGCTGCTTCAGGGTTATGGATGGTTCCAAAGGACGCAAGAAATCCTCTTGAAACAACTACTTATGGAACCGGTGAGTTAATAAAAAAAGCCCTTGAGATGAGATGCTCTAAAATTATAGTCGGAATAGGTGGGAGTGCAACAAACGATGCAGGTATGGGAATGGCTCAAGCGCTTGGGATCAGGTTTTATGACAGTAATAAAAATCTTCTTGGTTTTGGTGGTAAAGAGCTTACCAAAATAAATAGAATTGATGCCGGCAGCTTAAATCCAAGGGTTAATTCTGCAAAATTTGAGATTGCCTGTGATGTCGATAACCCATTATTTGGGCCAAATGGCGCAGCTTATGTTTATGGTCCACAAAAAGGGGCAGACAATGAAATGGTTCAACTTCTGGATGAAGGTCTGCGAAATTTTTCTCGTGCAGTAAAAAGAAGCATCGGTAAAGATATAAGCAGTATAAAAGGAGCAGGTGCTGCAGGCGGTCTTGGAGCAGGAATGATAGCATTCTTGAATGCAAGTACCAAACCAGGGGCAGAGATTATTATAGAAGCAACAGAGCTGAAAAGAAAAATGAAGGGAGCTGATCTTGTTATAACCGGGGAAGGTTCAATGGATAGCCAGACATTTTCAGGAAAGAGCTCGTATGGTGTTGCCAGATTGGCAAAAAAACTCAGTATTCCAGTAATAACTATAAATGGCTCAAAAAATTTTAATATAAGTGATATTGATAAGGAAAAATTAAAACTTTTCAGCGGAAATTTTTCTACAGTAAACAAGCCAATGAGTTTAGAAGAGGCAGTTAAAAACGGCAGATTTCTGCTTGGTGAAGCGACAAGAGAGCTTATCCATTTTTTTCTGGCAACCAGGCTAAAGCAATCAAGGCAGTAATACTAATCTGATAAAGCAACATAAGAATAGAGGGAGGTAAAAATGAAGTTAGTTGGAAATGTTGAAATACAAACAATTGAAAAGGTAAAGAGCGGTAAAGTAAGGGAAATGTTTTCATTTGAAGATAAAATATTAATTGTAACAACAGACAGGATTTCAGCATTTGACTTCATACTTCCAACGCTGATTCCTTGTAAAGGTGCCGTACTTAATAAGATTTCAATATTTTGGTTTGATTATTTAAAAGATGTAATTGAGAATCATTTAATTGAAACTGATTTTGAAAAATTTCCTAAGATATTTAAAAAATATAAAGAAATTTTACGAGAAAGATCAGTACTAGTAAAAAAGGCAAAGATTTATCCAATTGAATGCGTTGTAAGAGGATATATAACAGGTTCCGGGTGGGAAGATTATAAAAAAGGCGGGAAAATTGGCAATGTAGATCTTCCATCCGGTTTAAAAATGTGCGACAAGCTGCCAGAACCGATTTTTACTCCTACGACTAAGGCCGAAGTGGGGCATGATTTATCAATAACATTACAAAAAGCTAAAAGAGTTTTTGGCTCAGATGTTATCCGGTTCTTAAAAGATAAGAGTATCCAACTATATCTAAAAGCCTCCAGTTATGCCTACGAAAAAGGCATAATAATAGCTGATACCAAATTTGAATTTGGTGCCAGTGATGATAAAATCATTCTTGTAGACGAAGTTTTAACGCCTGATTCATCCCGGTTCTGGCCGCTTGATGAATATGAACCTGGAAGGCAGCAGGTAAGCTTTGACAAGCAGTATGTCAGGGATTATCTTCTTAGCACTAATTGGGATAGAAATTCAACTCCTCCGAAATTACCTGAAGAAATAATTTTAAAAACAACCCAAAGATATGTTACTGCGTATGAAAAACTGGTTGGAAAAAAATTTGATTTGAAATGAGAACTGGTGAAAATACATGTAATATTTACAAATCGTTTTGATAGCAAAGACCTACAAGAAGTTGATTTAGCCAATTGTGTCTGTGGAGTAATAGATACAATAAGGGCAACTTCAACAATTGCAACAATCCTTGGATGCGGTGGCAAGGAAGTAATTATTGCTGGAAATAAAAGACAGGCATTCATATTCAAAAAAATATTTAATGATTATATTTTATGTGGCGAAGAAGGCGGACTTCCTCCAAAGGGATTTGATTACGGCAATTCGCCACTTGAAATATCAAGGCTGGATGTTAAAGATAAGGGATTTATATTAATGACCACTAATGGCACACAGTCGATTTTTAAGACAAGCCAGTGCCCTGCAGTATTTGCATTATCTATTTTAAATATGAATTATACCGTTGATACCTTAATTGATTATGCGTTTAAGAATAAAAATGATCTTGCTTTGCTTTGTTCCGGAGAAAAAGGCAAAATAGCTTACGACGATGTTTATACGGCAGGTATTGCAGTGAAGTACCTTCTAACAAAACCATTAAGATTTGAATTCAGCGACAGCGCTAAATTAGCCATGACTGCTGCATTAACAGACAGTGATGTTATAAATGCTCTTGAGAAATCCTGCAGCGCAAATTCCTTAAGGAAGGTTTGCTCAGGGGAAGATATAGAATTTTGTAGCCAGTTAAATAAATTTAAAATAGCAGCAAAATTACATATTCTAAGTTTAAAAAATATTAAAGCTGCAGGAACCTACCGAATATACTTGAAAAACAAAATAACAAAAACCACCTATAAAATCGATCAGTTATTTGTTTTAAGAAAATATGATACTAATATGACTACTTTCCGCTAGGTCCAAAATAAGCAGGACCCTCAAGTATAGAAACACCTTTTGACGAGAACCAGAAATTGTTTTCGGCAATATTGCTTCCTTCCATTACCGGGTCTATCTGGATGATATAGGTACCTTCATTTTTGATGTCATTTATTAAAACATCAATTGTTACTGTTTCTCCGGGGTTTACCTCCTGCGGCAGTTCAGATCTGGCTGTTCTGTCATAATCAGTAAAATCAACATCCTGGCCATAGTAATGGTATCCTATTCTTACCAGGTTTGGCCTGTCAGTTCTCCAGGCAAAATCTGAAGTGTTTGTTATTTCAATTTTTATGAAGTTATCCTTATCAGTGAGCATATAAGATGGAACATAACCTTTTATTTCAGCGCCAATAGTTGCATTCGTAAAATCGACTTCCTCTACCGGAGGGGTTTCCTGCGCAATAGTATCGCCATTTGCATTTTCTTCATTACCGGTAGAACTTTCCTGGTTACCGGCAACATCTGTTTTGGCAGCCACACTTCCGCCTAGTATCGAAGAGCACGAAGTGGATGAAATGATTAAAAATGATATGAGTATAAAAAATATAAAAATAACTGGCACGATACTTAATATCTTTGATTGTATCTTTTCCTTGTTTTTTAATTTTAACATTTTAACCTTTCACACTAAATATTTTAAAGTTTCCAGTCTTGCCTATTATAAATTAATTTTAATATTTTTTGAATAATATAAATAAAATTTATATAATGATTAAAAAGCTTATTATAATCTTTTTATTTTTTTATATTTTATAAATTTTGTTTACGAGGTTATTATGGATTCTTCATTAGAAATAGTTGGACTGGTTGCTATTATATTGATTTCAGCTTTTGCCATAATTGGAATAATTGTTTCAATTCCATTGCTGCGGCTTATAAACCGTTTTAAATTCCTGGCAGAAAAATTGAATGAAAGCCTGGTTCCGATGGTTGAAAAGCTAAATACCACAGTAACTCACCTGAATACTGAAATTGGTTCAATAAGCGAACTGACACAAAGCATAGGTTCTATAGTGGAGCAGCTTGAAAAAGTTGTAAGGCTGGCAAGGATACTTTTAACAAATCCTCTGATAAAATTGATAAGCGCTGGTGTTGGTCTTGCCAGCGGGATAAAAAAAGCAGCAGGGGAAGAAAAAAATAATGAAAAAAATCAAGATAAAAAACAAGAATAGGAGGTAAAAATGAATTCTGAAAATAATTACGGTGGCAATAGAGGTAACGCAGGAGGTGTTGCTTCAGCTCTTTTTATCGGGCTAATTATTGGAGGCATACTGGGTATACTTTTTGCTCCAAAATCAGGAAAGGAAACCAGAAAAGAACTTGTAGAAAAAAGTGAAAAAATAATAGAGAAGGGTAAAGAAGGTCTTGGGGATATAGTGGAAAAAACCAGGGATTTAGCTCAAGCAGGAAAGCAGAAGATAGAAGAGTTAAAAATAACGGGAGAAGACATGTGGGAAAAAGGTAAAAAGAAAGTAGAAGATACTGCAAAGAAAATTAAAATTGTAGTCAGTGAAAGTAAAAGCAAGGCTAAAGAAGCTGAAGATTTTTTATCTTAAGCAGCACTTTATAATGATTAATACAACCCTTACAAAGAAAATTTTAAACACTCTGTTAAAAACAGGTGGGAGTTTTTCTGAAGTTTTTGTACAAAAAAAAGAAGTTAATAATATAAGGCTGGAAGATGGCAAAATTGAGAATTCAAGCAGTGGATTTGAATTGGGCTGTGGACTTCGCTTAATTTACAAAGACAGCACTTTTTATGCCTACGTAGACTCACTCCAGAAGGATATCATATTAAATGCTGCGCAGATATTAAGCGCCGCTGTAAATGAAACCTCCAAAATTAAGGTTTTAAACCTCGGTAATGTTTACAGTTCTTATATTGCGCCAGTAAAAAAGCATCCTTCGGATATAATTGCCGAAAATAAGAAGAAAATCTTGCTAAGTGTGGATAGCTTCGCTCGAAACTACAGTCATTATATTATTCAAGTTTCTTCAAATCTTTCAGACCTGGAAGAAGAAATCTATATTGCTAATTCGGAAGGCATCATGTGTCATGACAGTAATACCAAAGTAATGCTTTCTGTCAGCGTGGTGGCCCGGGAAAAAAAAGAAATTAGAACAGGGTATAAGTCACTTGCCAGAACCAGTGGTTATGAAGTTTTTGATGGCCAAAAACCATCTGTTGTTTCCGGGGAAGCCGCAAGAATTGCCGTAACAATGCTTAAAGCTGTAAATGCTCCGTCAGGTTCTCAGCAGGTGGTTATAGGACCGGCATTTGGCGGCGTCATTTTTCATGAAGCATGCGGCCATGGGTTAGAAGCAGATGCAATATTAAAAGATGCATCTGTTTTTAAGGATAAAATTGGTAAAAAAATTGCAAATAACATCGTAACCGCAATTGATGACCCTACCATGCCCTATCACTGGGGCTCATATGCTTTTGACGGCGAAGGTTTTCCGTCCCAGGAAAATATTTTAATAAAAGAGGGAATTCTCCAGAATTATATTTTTGATTACAAAACCGCAAAGAAAATGAATAAAAAGCAAACTGGCAATGGCAGGCGGCAATCTTATAGGGACATCCCTATACCCAGGATGAGCAATACTTACCTGGCGCAGGGCAAGGAAGATCCCGGCAGTATTTTAAAATCGGTAAAAAAAGGAATATACGCAAAAGAATTTTCAGGCGGACAGGTTGATCCTGCTATTGGTGATTTTGTTTTCGGAATAAGCGAAGGCTATATGATTGAAGAAGGGGTGGTAACTAAACCAATAAAAGGAGCCACTTTAATTGGAAACGGCCCGGAAATTTTAAACAGGATAACCGCAATTGGCAACAATCTTGATTTTGCTCCTGGTTTTTGTGGAAAAGGCGGCCAGTCTGCTTCAAACGAAGTTGGGCAACCAACAATACTTGTAAGTGAAATAACTGTCGGCGGCACAGAAATTTAAATATAAAAAGATAATAAATCAATGGAAGATATAGTTAAAAGGAAAAATGGCAAAAGTCTTGCGCAATTTTGCAAAGATGCTTCTTTAA
>CAZFFH010000001.1:51687-54599 GCA_964518375.1 uncultured Actinomycetota bacterium | reverse complement strand
CATTATAGATAAAAAAATATTGTTTTCAGAAGATTTTTTTAATTTTGATATAAAACAAAAAATACAGCTTGCTAAAAAGCTTGAAATTCTTGCTAAAAAAAAGGATAAGAGAGTTACAGGGATAAATAATTTAATTTATGACGACAGTCTTGACGAGGTAATGATTTTAAATTCAACAGGTTTTTTTGACAGCTACAGAACTACTTCAGCCTTCATTTATTTAAGTGTAATCTCAAAAGAAAAAGATGATACATCAACCGGTGGTTTTTTTGGATATGACAGAAGTCCGCAAGAATTTAACCTGGAAGAAATTGCTGCAAATGCCGTAAATAGGTCAGTTTCAATACTTGGAGGTAAAAAGATAAAATCTCAGGTAGTAGATATTGTCCTTGACCCCTTTATTGCTGCACAGTTCCTCGGTATAATTGCAAGCATCCTTAATGCTGATATTGTTCAAAAAGGCAAATCACTTCTTAAAGATAGGATAGGCGATAAAATTTTTAAGGGTGATTTTGACATTATTGATGACGGGACCCTGTCTTACGGTCTTGCTTCAAAACCCTTTGATGGAGAAGGGGTCCCAAAAGGTAAAACAGTTATTTTTGAAAATGGCATATTGAAAACTTATCTTTATAATACATATACCGCAAGAAAAGATAAAAAATTTTCTACAGGAAATGCTGTTCGAGCTTCCTATAAATCGACTCCCGAAGTCGGCGTTTCCAATTTTTATTTGAAACCTTCAAAGACTAGCCTGGAAAAAATTATCAAATCTGTTGATAAAGGCTTTTATATAATAGATATAATAGGGCTGCATTCCGGAATTAATCCTATTTCCGGACAAATAAGTGTTGGCGCAAAAGGCTTATGGATTGATAAAGGCTCGTTCTCAAAACCTGTTAAAGAAGTTACTATAGCAACTGATTTGCTGAGCTTTTGTAAAAGTATCGATAAGATCGGCGACGATTTGAGGTTTATGCCCTCAGGTGGTTATATAGGAAGCCCATCAATTCTTGTTAAAGATATCGCCATAAGTGGAAAATAAAATTTTTAAATATTGTAGCAATTAGTGGGTTAAAATTTGAATATATTACAATCAATAATACTGGGGATTACACAAGGTTTAGCAGAATTTTTTCCCATAAGCAGTTCTGGTCACCTTGTTATAATTCCATATTTTTTTAAATGGGCCTACCTGCCCTTGTATTATGCCGTAATATTGCATTTTGCAACCCTTCTTTCACTTCTGACAGTATATTACCGGGATGCCGGCAATATAATAAGTTCTTTTTTTATTGGAATATTTAAAAAAGATAAAAGAAATGATAGGAACTTCAAACTTGCAGTTTATATCATAATTGCATCAGTACCTGCAGCAATTGCAGGATTTTTTTTAAATGATGTTGTTGAAAGCTTTTTTAGCAAGCCGCTTTATACCGGAATTTTCCTTTTAATTACTGCAATAATTTTATTTACAGGTGAAATAAGGGGGAAGGTTATTGGCACAAGACTTTCTCCCAATGGTGAAGATTTATCTCCACAATTAAATTCTAATAAAAGCAATGACGAGCAAATCAATAATACTAAAAGCAGCAATCCAAAGATAAATTATTTTATCGCGGCTGTAGTTGGAATTGGACAGGCAATAGCAATTCTCCCCGGGTTATCCAGGTCAGGATCCACAATTTCATTTGCAAGGTTCTTTGGTATAAAAAGGGAGGAGTGTGTTAAATTTTCATTTTTACTTTCAATTCCGGTTATTTTCGGCTCGTTTATTTTTGAATTATATAAATCACATGAAATTATTTTCAGTAGTAGTGCTTTAAATATGGCAGACATGGCAATAAGTTTTGTATTTGCCTATATTTCCGGACTTCTTGCAATCAAATTTTTGACAAGGCTGTCCAGAAATAAGAATTTAAATATTTTTGCTATTTACTGTATAGTAATGGCAGTTGCAATATTTATTGTTATTATAGCCAGAAGTTTTTAAGAAAGGAGAAACATCTTAAAATGAAAGGTGTTATACTTGCAGGAGGACTTGGTTCAAGGTTATTTCCCTGCACAAAAGTAACTAATAAGCATTTATTGCCTGTTTATAATAAACCAATGATTTACTACCCTCTAAGAACAATGGTAAATGCCGGCCTTAAAGATATTATGATTGTCACAGGTGGAAATCATGCGGGAGATTTCCTGAAAATACTGGGTAACGGCAAGGAATTCGGTTTAAAAGACATAAGCTATACATACCAGGAAGGCGAAGGAGGCATTGCTGAAGCATTAAAGCTTGCTGAGAATTTTGCAGAAGGTGAAAAAATATTTGTTATTTTAGGAGATAACATAATAGAAGATGACGTTTCTGAAGCCATAAAAGATTTTGAGAAGAAAAAAGAAGGTGCAGGTATATTCTTAAAAGAAGTTCCCGATCCGGAAAGATTTGGAGTTGCGCAAATTAAAGAAGGTAAAGTAATAAATATCGAAGAAAAACCTGATAAACCTAAGGGCAACTATGCTGTTTGCGGCTTATACCTATATGATAATAATGTTTTTGATATCGCTAAAGAATTAAAACCATCAGTCAGGGGAGAGCTTGAAATTACAGATGTAAATAATGAATATATTAAAAGAGGGATTATGTCATATTCGGTACTGAAGGGCTGGTGGACAGACGCCGGTACTTTTGAGTCCTTGTTCAAAGCGAGTAAGCTTGTGGCAGAAAAAGAAGGTTTAAAGTTTTGATATATCAGTAGAATGGCAGAAAAAGCATTCAAGAATATTAAATTTGGTTTGCCAGTTATCATCTGAAACGATATAAATCCAGGAATATTTAAAATTCCGGGAGTTTAAAAGTAAATCCTGATAAATGTAAGCGTTTCCTTTTTCTTGTGCACATCCTATAAATTTCTCAA
>CAZFFH010000001.1:45166-51587 GCA_964518375.1 uncultured Actinomycetota bacterium | reverse complement strand
TAAGCTTTGATAATATCTAAACGATAAAAAACAAATGACAGATAAGGGAAGGGGAACAATGTACGAGGGTATGGTACAATTAACAGATTCAAATTTTGATTCAGAAATATCACAATCAACAATACCAATACTTGTTGACTTCTGGGCAGTATGGTGCGGTCCATGTAAAATGATAGCGCCGGAACTTGAAAAATTACACGAAGAGAAAAAAGATGTTCTAAGAATAGGGAAATTGAACGTTGACGATAACAGAGATATTGCAATAAGGTATGGTATCAGTAGTATTCCTACCTTGCTTCTTTTTAAAAATGGCGAGGTAGCTAAAAAATTAATTGGGGCCATGTCAAAAGATAAAATTTTAAACGAGATTTCAAGTTTTATATAAAATAAAGTTTAAAAATAATTTGGCAAGTATTATATATATAGGCACATCAGGTTATAGTTACGAGGACTGGAAAAACTATTTTTATCCTGGAGACTTAGATAAAAAAGAATATCTCGGATATTACAGTACAATTTTTAATACAGTAGAGCTGAATTTTACTTACTATTGCTTTCCTAATACTGGTACTTTTCTTAATTTATCTAAAAAAGTTAAAGAAGGCTTTGTCTTTTCGGTAAAAGCAAACAGTGTTTTTACGCATCAAAGGGAATACTGCCGCGATGACCTCAGAAAATTTCTTCAATCTTTAAAGCCACTTTCTGATTGCGGCAAACTTGCAAGCATATTGTTTCAGTTTCCATGGAGCTTTAAAGCTGTCAAGAATAATTTTGATTATTTAAAAAGAATTGGTGAAGATTTTGAAGGGTTTGATTCTTGTGTGGAGTTCAGGAATAATTGCTGGACTTTCGATAATAAAGCGGTAGATTTGTTGAGTTCTTGTAATATGGGATTTTGCAATGTCGATGAACCTCCAATTGAGGGGCTGATGCCCGCAACAAGCATTAGTACCAGTGACACAGGCTATTTAAGATTTCATGGAAGAAACGGGCAGTGCTGGTGGGAGCATGAGCAAGCGTATCAAAGGTATGATTATATGTACAGCCAGGATGAATTACAAGAATGGATCCCGAGAGTTAAGGAAATAAATAATAATACAAAAAAAACTTTTATTTACTTTAATAATCATTATAAGGCCAAAGCCGCAAAATCAGCCCTTATGTTTCTTGATTTGTTAAAGAGCAACAATATTGCTACTTCACAAAATTGATCTAATTATATAGAATCTATGAAATGCTTTTTTAAGATTTAAGGTTTTTAAAAAATCCGGTAAATTTTAACTGCAAATTAAAAAAATAGGCAAATATCATGTTTAGAAAAGTTGAAAGTAACGTAAATCTTGTAGAACTTGAAGAAAAAGTCCTGGATTTTTGGAAAAAGAATAAAATCTTTGAGAAAAGCCTGGACAAGAATAAAGATTGCCAGAAATTCATTTTTTACGAGGGCCCTCCAACAGCAAACGGAGAGCCTGGTGTTCATCATGTCCTTTCAAGAGTTTTTAAAGATATATTTCCGAGATACAAGACAATGAAAGGATATAATGTACCACGAAAAGCAGGCTGGGATACACATGGGCTTCCCGTTGAACTTGAAATAGAAAAGAAGCTGGGTATAAATTCGAAGAAAGAAATTGAGAGCATAGGAATTGAGAAGTTCAATAAACTTTGCAGAGAAAGTGTAATGAAATATGAGAGCGAGTGGAAGAGGTTAACTGAGCGTATAGGCTTCTGGCTTGATATGGAAAACGCCTATTTTACTTTTAAAAATGATTACATAGAGACTATATGGTGGATCTTAAAAACAATATGGGACAAGAATTTGCTTTATGAAGATTATAAAATTGTACCCTACTGCCCAAGGTGTGGAACTGCACTTTCATCACATGAAGTAGCTCTTGGTTATAAAGATGTCCAGGATTATTCGATAATAGTTAAATTTGCCCTGGCCGGTAGTCAAAATACTTATTTCCTGGTATGGACCACAACGCCATGGACCTTAATTTCAAATGTTGCGTGCGCGATTAACGCTGAAGCTAAATATGTTGAAGCTGTTTTCAACAGTGAGAATTTAATCCTTTCTGAAAATTTGTTAAACGAGGTTCTGGGTAGTGATACTGATTATAAGATTGCCCGCAGCTTTAAAGGAAGTGAAATTTTAAACAATAAATACATCCCGGTATACAAATATACTGATGATGAAAATGCATTTAAGTTAATTGCAGGAGATTTTGTATCAATAAAAGAAGGGACCGGTATCGTACATATTGCCCCCGCATTTGGCGAGGATGATATGAAGGTAGGCAGAATAAACAACCTCCCGGTAGTTCAGATGGTTAATGAGGAGGGAAAGTTTAAATCTGAAGTTAATAGTTTTAACGGTTTGTCAGTAGAAGAAGCAAATCCTGAAATAATTAAAGATCTCAAAAGCCGGAATCTTGTTTTTAAAATAAAAAAATTTGAGCATTCTTATCCGCATTGCTGGAGATGTGATAAAAAACTGATATATTACGCAAAAAAGAGCTGGTATATAAAAACTTCTGAAATAAAAGATGATTTAATAAAATCTAATATGGAAATTAACTGGTATCCGGAGCATATTAAATCCGGCAGATTTGGAAAATGGCTTGAGAGCAATGTTGACTGGGCCTTAACAAGAGAAAGATACTGGGGTACTCCGCTTCCTATCTGGAGTGATAAAAATGGTCATAAAATCTGTATTGGGAGCCTCCGGGAGCTTAGAGAAAAGTCAATCAATAGTTTAGATGAACAACTGGATCTCCACAAGCCCTACGTAGACAAGATAGTCATAAAATGTGATAAGTGTGCTGAGGATATGTACCGGACACCCGAGGTCATAGATGTCTGGTTTGATTCGGGTGCAATGCCTTTTGCGCAATTCCATTATCCTTTTGAAAATAAAGAAATTTTCTTTGATAATTATCCTGCTGATTTTATCTGTGAAGCTATTGATCAGACAAGAGGATGGTTCTATACAATGCTGGTTATATCAACGCTCTTGTTTAAAAAATCCTCATACAAGAATGTTCTATGCCTGGGCCTGATAAATGATGAATATGGACAAAAAATGAGTAAATCAAAAGGTAATGTTGTAAAGCCCTGGGACATACTTGCAAAACAGGGTGCAGATGCACTAAGGTGGTATTTCTTCACGGTTGTTTCACCCTGGAATGCAAAGAATTTTTCAATTAAAGCAATTGATGAAGTAATAAGAAAATTCATTTTGACTTTGTGGAACACTTATTCCTTTTTTGTCATATATGCAAATATAGATAATTTTAATCCTGATGAGCATGAAATAGCAGTAAAAGACAGGACAGAGATAGACAGGTGGATTATTTCTGAGCTTAATAAAACTGTTAAGAACGTAACAGAACTAATGAATAATTTTAACGTGACAGATAGCGGCAGGCTTATCGAGAACTTTGTAGATGAACTTTCAAATTGGTATGTCAGAAGGAGCAGGCGAAGATTTTGGAAGAGTGAGGAAGACAGAGATAAAATAAGTGCATATAAAACTTTGTACGAGTGTCTGCTGACCATTTCCAAACTATCTGCTCCATATGTTCCTTTTATGAGCGAAGAAATATACAAAAATTTAACCGGCAGCCGGAAGTTCAGCCTTGAAAGCGTTCATCTTGAAAGCTACCCGGCGGCAGATGAAAAACTAATAGATGAAGATCTTAGTTTTAAAATGGATGTTACCAGAAAAATTATAGGGCTTGGCCGGTCAATAAGAAGCAAAATAAATATAAAAACCCGCCAGCCCCTGCCGGTTGTAAAAGTGTATTTTGAAAAGGATGAAAAAAAGCTGGCAGCTTGCATGCATTTCAGGGAAGTAATACTTGAAGAACTAAATGTAAAGGAACTTCTAATGGTCCAAAACCTGGATGACCTGGTATCTTATAAAATTAAGCCAAATTTAAAGTTATTGGGCATAAAATATGGATCATTGCTTCCAAAAATAAAGAATTCACTGGAGCAGCAAAGCAGTTCGCAGGTGGCTATTAAGGTAAGGAATGAAAAAACTGTTAACTTGAGAGTGGAAGGTAAGCAAATAGAGTTGCTTTGCGAAGAAATACTTGTTGAGGTCCAAAGCCGTGTAGATTATGGTATTGAAAGTGATGGTGAATATACAGTAGGGTTATCAATTAATTTTACCAAAGAACTTGCCGAAGAAGGTTTTTGCAGGGAGCTTATTCATCAGATACAAAACTTGAGAAAAGAAGCAGATTTTAAGATTGAAAACACAATAATCACCTCTATTGTATGCACTGAAAAAGAAAGAGAAACCATAAAAAAATATAAAGATTTTATAATGAAAGAAACACTTACAAAAAAACTGGTTTTTGAATTTGAAGATAAAATGTTTGTAAAGGAATTGAAAGTTAATGATGCCATGATGAAAATAGGCTTAAAAGTTGCCGGAAGTATAATATAAATAATGGAAACAAAAGCTTCGAATAAATTATTAAATTTAATATTTGCAATCAATGCAACTGTTATTTTAATTCTGGATCAATTAACTAAATATTTAGTCAATCATTTGCCGCAAAGCGTGCTTCCCATAGAGGTTATTCCCAACTTTATCTATATAATAAGGATAACAAACACCGGCGCAGCTTTTGGTTTGTTCCAAAACAGGACAAAGATTTTCATAATCATATCAATAATTGCAATAATACTTATAATTATCCTGAAGATTAAAATGAACCTAAAAACTGTACTTTATAATATAGGGCTTGGATTTGTACTGGGTGGCGCTTTGGGTAATCTGGTTGACAGATTGGTTTTTAAAGGGGAGGTTACAGACTTTTTACATGTAGTTTTTTTTGCTGTATTTAATGTAGCCGACAGTTTTATTGTTATTGGATTTGGTATTATAATACTGGTAATAATAAAGTTTTTTTTAAAAAAAGGTGCCGTATAAAGAATTGGATAATAACAGTGACGAAGTAATAACCTTTATAGTAGATAAAGAATCATCGGGTCAAAGAATTGACAGGTTCTTAACTTTTCAAATAAAAAATCAATCACGAAGCCATATTCAAAAAGTTATTGATAATAAGTACGCATGCGTAAATGATAAAATAGTTGCAAAAAACTTTGAACTTTCAACCAGTGATGTTGTAACCATTAGAAATCTTGGCCGGTTGGAAATGGCTAAAAAACAAATTAAACCACAAAATATAAGCCTTAATGTTATATTTGAAGATAAATATTTTTTAATCATTTCAAAAAAAGCAGGAATTACGGTACATCCTGCACCTGGGAGTTTTGAAAATACGCTGGTAAATGCCATTTTATTTTATCTAAAAAAAAATCCTTCCCAGACATTATATGGCCAAAGGGCAGGAATAGTTCACAGGCTTGATAAGGATACTTCAGGCTTGATTATAATAGCTAAGAATGACATAATGGCGGCAAAAATTTCAGAACAGTTTAAATCCCGAACTGTTGAAAAAAAATATACGGCGCTTGTCCTGGGTAATTTTTCTGAAAAAAAAGGAGAAATCAGGCTTCCAATAGGCAGGTCCAGGGTTGACAGGAAAAAAATGGGTATATCAATTGACAGGGGCAGGGAAGCTGTCACCGATTTTGCGGTTACTGAAGAATTTGAAGACTGCTCGCTTCTTGATGTTTTCCCTAAAACCGGCAGGACTCACCAGATTAGAGTTCATCTCAGCTATATTGATCATCCAATTATTGGAGATAAACAATATGGCAATAAAGAATCTGAGGCAATTGCCCGGGATATAGGACTTGACAGGCAGTTTCTTCATGCAAGTAAATTAAAATTTCTTCATCCGGAAAATGGAAAAGTAATTGAAATAGAAGACAGGTTAGCTGATGACCTCAATTGTGCGTTAAATAATTTAAAAGGAAAAAAGAAAAAATAATTAATAAGAAAAGATAAAATATAAAAGGGGATAACTGAAATGGCAAATATAAGGCGGCTCGTATTAGATGTGTTAAAACCACATTCACCTAATCTGGTAGATTTAGCAACACAGCTTGCTGATATTGAAGGAATTGTCGGGGTGGATATTTCTTTAATAGAGATGGATCAAAAAGTTGAGAATGTAAAAATATCCTGTGAAGGCGATGAAATAGATTTTGAAAAAGTTGAGCGTGTTATAATACAAAATGGCGCTTCTATCCACAGCCTGGATAAAGTTTCTGCAGGAACAAGCATGATCGATGAAGTTACAACCCAACAGGACTGATTAAATAATAATAGGGTCAATTGACCCTATTATTATTTAAATATCAGATTTATATAAATGTTATGGTTAACCATGATTTATACTTGTGAGATCCAGAAGCAAGTTTTTATAAAATTTTTAAATCAGGATACAGTCAAAATTATTATGGAAAACTTAAGCTGAAAGATAAAAATATC
>CAZFFH010000001.1:41990-45066 GCA_964518375.1 uncultured Actinomycetota bacterium | reverse complement strand
ATATCTCCAAGTTAGAATTTTGGTTTTAATCCGGCTTGCTTGCATAATTCATTTGCTGTTATTCTATCAAATGTACGATGCCTTTTGATTGGTACAGTCTTTAAGTTGTTAGTGTAAATAGAATGATTTGTACCTTCACGTAAAAAATAAAATCCATTTTTCACAAAATACCTGACTAAGTCAAAACGTTTTACTGACACTCTAAACCTCGATAGGTACTTGCTCCAGGAGCGCTCCGCCAATAGGAATTTCCTTGCCTTGTTGATGATACGCTATTATCATTTCATTTAAGGCGTCCCTAAGCATTTCTCTGCACTCTTCTAAATTCTTTCCTTCTGTTACTATTTCCGGCCACTCTACTAATTGGCCCATATATCCCGAACCTATTTTTAGATATTTAGCGGTATAATTACACAACATTATGACACCTCGCTTACACCTATACAGATTATAAAATCAAGCGAATTATTTAAAATACAAGGCATGCAAATGCTCAATATATTTTATATTCCCATTAATTATGACATAAGATTGTATTCACGGTCAAATATTATTTCAATTCATCCGGTTCAAAAAGAAGGGCAAGAGATTTATACTTTAAATATCAGATTTATATAAATGTTATGGTTAACCATGATTTATACTTGTGAGATCCAGAAGCAAGTTCTTATAAAAAGCTATGTAGATCTTATTTCCTGCTTCATGAATATAATATAGGATAGTGCAAAACAAATAAGAGCAAGCGCAATTATTGTCAGGAGCTGAGGCCATACTTGAACAAAACTCTGACTCATTGAAAGAGGATTAAAGAGCATTTTATCAAGAGCTGCCGAAGTTACCGGCCTTAAAAGTACATGCTGCAATGTTGGATTAATTAATATTAAAGTTGCTTCAAGAAACAAAAATTGTGGAGAAATTCTTTGTATATTTAACCATAAGGTGCTGTTACTGATAAGTTGAGCATTTGTTGCAGTATCGCCTGTAGGGAATACGGCATCAGCTATAGCTTTTGCTATCATACCCCAGAAGAAAACAAGAAAAATCCATATCGGTATCGCGGTCAAAATAGATGAGGCCGTATTTTTCATTATCACCGAGAATAGCATTGCAAGGCTCATCCAGAAAGTTCCATATATTATGCACACTATTATAAAGATAAATATACGAAGTATTTCTTCAGATGTTGGCGGAACTCCAATTGAACGTATTCCAATACCAATTATAATAAAAACAATACTTGAAATCATAATTGCTATTGTGGTTATACCGGCTAAAAACTTACCATTGATAAGGCTGTCCCTATAGATTGGTTGCGCCAGAAGTCTGCTCAAATTACCGGAATTCCTCTCACTGTTAATTGCATTAAAACCGAAAAGTATTCCAATTAAGGGAAGAAAAATTCCCAAAAAAGATACAAAATTGAAATTAAGGATCTGCCCGACAGTAAAAAGCTTAAGATAAATAAATTCATCTATAAATACTTTAATAAGCAGATTCTGGTCTGTGCTTGTAGGTGCAGCCTTGATGTTCTGGATAGCAATGTAGACAAAGCCAAGTCCAATTATGTAAATAACAGCAAGTAATATTATAAAAATTTTACTGCTGAAATAATCTGCGAGTTCTTTCCTATAAACTGTCAATGCGCCCCTCATTTTACTCCTCTTTAAAATATTTCAGATAAATTTCTTCCAGTGATGAATCTTTTATATTCATTCTTGTTAAAAGAATATTGTTTTCAATGATAAGCCTTGAAATTGCCGGCCTTATATCCTCATCACATGTAAGCTCAATCAGGTTATCATTTAATTCTACACTTTTTACATTTTCCATATTTTTTAACTTTTCCAGTAGATCGGAAGGTATTGATGACACTTCAATTTCAATTCTATACTTGCCGCCACCGAAAAGGCTAAGGCCAAGATTGTCAATTACACCCTCGCCGATCATTTTGCCTTTGGACATAATACCGATACGGGTGCATATTTTTTGAACAAGGTTCAACTGGTGTGATGAAATAAGAAAAGTAATATTTTTTTCTTTATTCAATATCAGTATATTTTCAAGAATTTGATTTGCTATCTTTATATCAAGTCCTTCTGTGGGCTCATCAAGAATTGCAAGTTGAGGATCTTTTATTAAGACATCCGCAATTCCAAGCCTTTTTTTCATACCTTTGGAAAATTGATTTACAAGCTGGTTCTTGTTTTTATCAAGCCCTACAATAAGTAAAACATCGTCAATTTTTTTCTCAATTTGACTTGAGGGGATACTATTTAGCTGCGCAGTATAAATCAGGTTTTGTCTTGCGGTCATGTCTTCATAAAAACCGAGCCTTTCCGGAAGATAACCTGTAATCCTTTTAACCCTTATTGGTTCTCTGGTTGAATTAAAACCTGCAACTTCTATGGAACCTGAAGTAGGTTCTGCAAGACCCAGCAGCATCAATATTACTGTAGATTTTCCTGCGCCGTTTGGTCCCAGCAGGCCAAATATTTCGCCTTTATTAACGGTTAAGTTCAAGTTGTTTACAACAGTCTTACCGTTATATTGTTTAGATAAATTTTCTGTAACTATAATACGATTATTTGTATCAATGGCCATATGTTATCTTCTTCCCAGTTTTGCAAATATTATTGCTACTCCAATGACTACTATAACAATTATACCAATTCCAACCCAACCCCAAATTGAAGGAGTTTCAACTGTTACTCTTATATCAATATTTTTAGAGCTGTTTTCACTATTTGCTGAGAAAGTAAGCATATAGTCACCTGCAATTGTTTTATCGGGCGGTGTAATTGTCACTGTTATTTCTTTGGTATCTGCTGACTTGAATGTTTCAATTTTTGCAGGCTCAAATTTTACAATCCATTTCTCCGGAGCATTTGCCTTAAGTGCAATATTTTCAATATCAGCCGAACCTGTACTTGTAAGAACTATAATGAATGGATTATTTTTACCGGAAGTAGCCTTTGTGTTTAACATACCTGTCTTAGATGTAAATGTGAAATCGTAAGTTGAGGTTATGATTGCTTTAAATGTTGTCTGCTCTTCCAGTTTCAAATCCTCATTTTTA
>CAZFFH010000001.1:38491-41890 GCA_964518375.1 uncultured Actinomycetota bacterium | reverse complement strand
GCAGCAAAAACCATGCCGGGGATTAATAAAACTACAGACAATGAGAATAATATAATTGTTGCAATTAAAGAAACCTTAAAATTTCTTCTTCTTTCCACTTTTCTTATTTCCTTTCTAAGTTAACTTAAATTTTCCAATACATTAGTTTTTTTATAATTATTAAAAACAATATAAAAAATCAAAACAAATTACAATTGTTAGATTCTAATACATTAGAATTTATTGTCAACATGTTTTTAACTCTATTTTTTTAACCCTAACCCCAAATTTATTTTATGCTAAATGGAAATATTAAAAAATATTTTAAAAAGCTTGTTTTTTTATTTAAAATTTCATATATTATCTTGGGCATAAAAATTTTAATACCTTTAAAATAGTCCTTGAGAGACTAAAAAGGGATAGTTTGAAAGATTACGGGCAAAATTTAATAATATATTTGAGTCATAGAAGGCCTTCCTACTTTTATTATAGGAAGGTTTTTTTATTTATACATAAAGTAAGCGCCTATACTTTTAATCATGATACCTAAGAATTGCCATGAAAGAAAAAGCATCAATATTAAATGAAAATGATATAGAAAGAATACTCAAGAGAATCTCTCATGAAATTATTGAGAGGAATAAAGGCTCTAAAAACCTTGTATTCATAGGTATTCAAAAAAGGGGTGTGCCTATTGCAGTAAGGATAGCAAAAAATATGGAAGAGCTTGAAAAAAATGATTTAAAAATTGGAAGGCTTGATATTACCTTTTACAGGGATGATGTAGGCAGTAAAATAAAACCAGTAATCGAAATTACAGACATTCCTTTTGAAATTGATGATAAGGACATAATACTTGTAGATGACGTGCTTTTTACCGGAAGGACAATAAGGGCCTCCCTTGATGCTATAATCGACTTTGGCAGGCCGAAAACCATCCAGCTTGTCGTTCTTGTCGATAGAGGACACAGAGAGCTCCCAATAAGAGCTGATTACGTAGGAAAAAACATACCGACTGCAAGAGATGAATTTGTAGAAGTAAGGCTAAAAGAAATTGACGGGCTTGATATGGTAACAATTTGCCAGGCAGAATAAGAAAAATTAACCAGATTTGCTAAGTGACTTAAAAAGGAAATTTTGGCCAAAATGCTAAGTACTAAAAATATAATAAGTATAGATGATTTAAGTATTGATGATATCAACCTGATAATGGAAAGTGCCGATTCTTTTCATGAAGTTCTTGGCAGGGAATTTAAAAAAGTGCCTACTCTTAGAGGAAAAACAATAATAAATCTTTTTTTTGAATCAAGTACCAGGACAAAGACTTCTTTTGAAATTGCGGCAAAAAGATTAAGCGCTGACCTGATTAATTTTTCTGCTTCAACAAGCAGCTTGAAAAAGGGTGAATCGATTATAGACACAATAAAAACGATACAATCTATGATGATAGATCTACTGATAATGAGACATCCTGATAGTGGTGTAATGAACTTCATTGCCGCCAATATAGATGTGCCCTTAATAAATGCCGGTGACGGCAAGCATCAGCATCCTACCCAGGCTTTGCTTGACTTATATACAATAAAAAATTTCTTTAAAGATTTTAAAGGATTAAAAGTTGCTATTGCAGGAGATATTTTAAACAGCAGGGTTGCAAGATCGGATATAAAATTATTTAAAAGAATGGGCATGGACGTGACGATAGTATCTGCTCCTATGCTTTTACCTGAAAATCTTGAATATTTTGACTCAAATTATGTTTATGATATTGAAAAAATCATTGAGGATATAGATATTTTATATATGTTAAGGATGCAGTTTGAGAGGCAGGACAGGAAGTATTATCCATCCATAAAGGAATATAACAGGTTTTTAAGTTTAAACATGGAAAGGCTCCAAAAAATGAAAAGGGGTTCAATAATAATGCATCCCGGTCCGGTCAACAGGGGGATAGAAATAAGTGAAAATGTTATGAACCACGGGGAAAATTATAGTGGATTTAAGATCAATACCCAGGTGATTAATGGGGTGGCCGTAAGAATGGCATTGATTTATTTAATGCTTGGCAGTACCTGAGATTTAAAATTTGTTAACTGACAAAAATGAAAGCTATGAGTAACATGATAGGAAGCGACAATATATTAATAAAATCCGGAAAAGTTTTTGAACCGTCAAATGGAAAGGAAATCCTTTCAGATATTTTAATCCAAAATGGAATTATCAGGGCAATAGAGAAAAATATAAACGTTGAAAATAAAGGTGATAGTTCTAAAGATCTTGTTGTGTTGAACTGTCAGAACTATTTCGTTTTTCCCGGTTTCGTTGACATGCACGTACACTTGCGTGAACCCGGAAATGAAGATGAAGAGGATATTGGCAGCGGGTCCAGGGCAGCAGTAAGAGGTGGAATTACAAGCATTGCTTGCATGCCGAATACAAATCCCCCGGTAGATAGTGAATATTTGATAAATTATATTTTAAGTAAATCCAGGACTGTCGATTTTAAAATATACCCTGTCGCGGCTATGTCAAAAGATCTTGAAGGTAAGGAAATGACAGAGATAGGATTACTTAAAGAAGCAGGCGCAATCGCTTTTTCGGATGATGGAAAATGCATACAGGATTCAAAACTTATGTATGAAATAATGAAATATGCCTCACATTTTGATCTACCGCTGATATTACATGAAGAGGATTATTCTTTTTCAAACTATGGACTTGCACATGAAGGATATTACTCGGCAAAGCTGGGACTTGATGGAATTTCACCATTTGCAGAAGAACTTATGATTTCCAGGGATATAATGCTTGCAAAAATGGCAGGGGCCAGGATTCATATAACTCATGTAAGCTCAAAAGGTTCTATTACATTAATAAAAAAAGCAAAGGAGGAAGGGTTAAATATTACTTGCGATGTAACACCGCATCATCTTTATTTCAATGACAGCTTTTTAGAAAGTTATGACACAAATTTAAAAGTCAATCCACCTATAAGATCAGAGGAAGACAGGAAAGCTCTTATAAGCGCAATTTCTGAAGGAATTATAGATGCTATTGCAAGTGATCATGCTCCACATTATGAAGCTGAGAAAAACACTACTTTTAAAGATGCAGCAACCGGAACAATCGGGTTAGAAACATTGTTTAAAGCTTCTTATACAAAACTAGTGAGAAAAGAAAAAATAAAGCTAAGTAAACTTGTGGCTTTACTGACAACAGGTCCGGCAAAAATATTAAATATAAAAGCGCCGGCAATAAAAGTTGGCGATAAGGCAGATATTGCAATAATTGATTTAGAAAAAAACAAAAAAATAAAAAAAGAAGATTTCTGTTCAAAAAGTAAAAACAGCGCATTCGTCGGACAAAATTTATATAGTGAAGTGGTTTATACAATAAATAATGGAAGATTAGGATTTATAA
>CAZFFH010000001.1:34852-38391 GCA_964518375.1 uncultured Actinomycetota bacterium | reverse complement strand
TGACTATTTCGGAGGATTGATACTTGAAATCAGTTTTAATGCTGCAGGATGGCTTGATATTTAAAGGTGAGAATTTCGGTTCTGATGGTGAAGTTACGGGTGAAGTCGTATTCAATACCTCGATGACAGGATACCAGGAAATCCTGACGGACCCGTCTTATTGCGGCCAGATTGTAACGATGACCTATACCCAGATAGGTAATTACGGCATAAACAACCAGGATCAAGAATCAAAAAAAATACAGGTCAGCGGTTTTATTGTAAGGGAATATCTGGATTTCTACAGCAACTGGAGGGCGAAATCCAGCCTTGGCCAATATCTAAAAAAATATAATATAATCGGTATTTCTGAAATTGATACCAGGATGCTCACCAGAAGAATAAGGTTAAGCGGAGCAATGAAAGGTATTATTTCTACCGAAACAAATAATGTAAAAAAGCTTAAAGAAAAGCTTGATGCCTATCCTGATATGGCAGGAAGCGATCTTGTAAAATACGTAACCTGCAAAAAGAGCTATGTCTACAACAAGAAAAGGCAAAACTTCAAACACACTATTGTTGCTATAGATTTTGGCATAAAATTGAATATTTTAAGGTGCCTTGATAATGAAGGATTCAATATAATCGTAGTTCCCGCCGGTACTACTCCGGAAGAAGTTATGGGTTTAAATCCAGATGGAATATTCCTTTCAAATGGTCCGGGTGATCCTGCAGCAGTGGGATATGCTATTGAAAATATTGCAGGACTTCTGGGAAAAAAGCCGGTGTTTGGAATTTGTTTGGGCCATCAGTTAATGGGGCTTGCACTCGGAGCTAAAACTTATAAGCTCAAATTTGGACATCATGGAGGCAATCACCCTGTAAAAAATTTAAAAACAGGCAAAGTTGAAATAACCACACAAAATCATGGGTTTGCAATTTTCCGCCAGTCGCTTAAAAAAATAAAAAGATCTACTTATAAAATAACTCACATGAACTTAAATGATGATACCATCGAAGGAATCGAATATCCTGAAATAAACGCTTTCGGTATTCAGCATCATCCTGAAGCCGGACCGGGGCCTTACGATTCAAGATATATATTTAAAGATTTTAAAGAACTAATAGAAAAGAGTAATGCCTAAAAGAAAAGATTTAAAGAAAATAATGATTATAGGTTCAGGGCCGATAGTAATCGGACAAGCTTGTGAGTTTGACTATTCCGGAACTCAAGCGTGTAAAGTTTTAAGAGAAGAAGGCTACAAGGTAGTTCTGGTCAATTCAAACCCTGCAACAATTATGACCGATCCGGAGTTTTCAGACAGGACATATATCGAACCCTTGACAACAGAATATGTAGGTAAAATAGTTAAGAAAGAAAGGCCGGATGCAATACTACCAACGCTGGGTGGCCAGACAGGGCTGAATATTGCTGTTGCGCTGGCAAAGGAAAAAATTCTTGAAAAATATGGCGTTGAATTGATAGGTGCAAGTGTTGATGTTATAAATAAAGCAGAAGACAGGGAAAAATTTAAAAGAGCCATGAAAAATATCAATCTCAGTGTTCCTCCAAGCGGGTATGCCCACAGCGCCAAAGAAGCTCTTGATATAAGTAATAAGCTCAAATTTCCGCTTGTTGTAAGGCCAAGCTTTACGCTTGGCGGAATTGGGGGAGGAGTAGCCTTCAATAAGGAAGAATTTATTGAAATAGTAACCAGGGGGTTAGAGTTTTCACCGGTTTCACAAGTTCTTGTTGAGAAATCTGTGGCAGGATGGAAGGAATATGAGCTTGAAGTTATGCGAGACAGGAATGACAATGTTGTTATAGTTTGTTCAATTGAGAATTTCGACCCTATGGGTGTCCATACCGGCGATAGCATAACAGTTGCACCGGCCCAGACGTTAACGGATGTTGAATATCAAAATATGCGCCAAGCTTCTCTTGCTATAATCAGGGAAATAGGTGTTGAAACAGGTGGTTCTAATATACAATTTGCTGTAAATCCTGAAAATGGCAAGATGGTTGTAATCGAGATGAATCCCAGAGTTTCAAGAAGCAGCGCGCTTGCATCAAAGGCAACAGGTTTTCCAATAGCAAAGATAGCCACAAAGCTGGCTATAGGCTACACTCTTGACGAGATTCCAAATGATATTACTAAAAAGACCCCTGCCTGTTTTGAGCCGTCAATAGATTATGTTGTTGTTAAATTTCCAAGATGGGCGTTCGAAAAATTCCCAGGCACAGATATCAGCCTTACAACAAGAATGAAATCCGTTGGAGAGGCAATGGCAATAGGAAGAACTTTTAAAGAGGCGCTTCAAAAAGCAATAAGGTCCCTTGAAATTGACAGGTATGGGCTTGGTTCTGATGGGCATGACAATACAAAAAAGGAACTTCTAAGCAACAATCTTTCAATTCCTAACCAGGACAGAGTATTTTATATAAAACTTGCTTTTGAGCTGGGCCATAGTGTTGAAGAAATATATAACTACACAAAAATTGATCCATGGTTTTTAAACAATATCAAGCAGCTTGTAGAATTTGAAGAAGATTTTGGAAAATGCAGTATCGGCAGTCTTACAAAAGAAAAGTTATATGCTGCAAAAAGATACGGGTATTCTGATGTTCAGATAGGTTATTTGTGCGGATGCAATGAAGAGCAAATAAGAAGCGCAAGGAAGAAATATTCGGTTATTGCAACATTTAAACCTGTTGATACATGCGCCGCTGAATTTGAAGCCTATACACCTTATTATTATTCTACTTATGAATCTGAAGATGAAATCAGGCCTTCAGAAAAAAGAAAAATTGCCATACTTGGAAGTGGACCAAACAGGATAGGGCAAGGAATAGAATTTGATTATTGCTGCGTACATGCTTCTTATGCACTGCATGAAGACGGTTTTGAAACAATTATGATAAATTGTAATCCGGAGACAGTAAGCACTGATTACGATACATCAGACAGGTTATATTTTGAACCGTTGACATTTGAAGATGTGATGAATATCGTTGAAGCAGAAAAACCACATGGCGTGATAGTTCAATTTGGAGGTCAAACTCCTTTGAAGCTTGCCCTCAGGCTTCACCAGGCGGGAGTAAATATACTCGGAACTTCACCGGATGATATTGATCTTGCAGAAGATAGGAAAAGATTTGGCAATATGTTAAGTAAGATGAAAATACCTCAACCCGAAAATGGAACTGCTATTACAACAGAAGAAGCAAGGATCATTGCACGAAAAATTGGTTATCCTATTCTTGTAAGGCCTTCTTATGTCCTGGGTGGCCGCGGCATGAATATTGTTTATACTGAAGAGAGCCTTGTCAATTACATAAATAATGCATCACTTATATCTCCGGACAAACCAATTCTTGTAGATAAATTTTTAGAGGATGCAATAGAAGTTGATTGCGACGCAATCTTTGATGGCAGTGAGTTATTTATTGGCGGGATAATGGAACATATAGAAGAGGCTGGAATCCATTCGGGCGACAGTGCATGTGTGCTTCCGCCTTTTACCTTAAGCAAAAAAGTAATTGACAGTATTAAAGATTA
>CAZFFH010000001.1:32479-34752 GCA_964518375.1 uncultured Actinomycetota bacterium | reverse complement strand
CCTTTCAACAGGTTCCCTGGTTTTGATACTATCCTTGGTCCGGAAATGAAATCAACCGGCGAAGTCATGGGTATTGATAAAAATTTTGGTATTGCTTTTGCAAAATCCCAGGTAGCAACAAACCAAGTCCTCCCAGTTGGCGGTAAAGTTTTTATAAGTGTAAATGATAAGGATAAAAGTAATATTGTTCCAATTGCTAAAGCCCTATTTAAAATGGGATTTAAAATAATTGCTACTAAAGGCACGAGCGAGACACTTGAAAAGCATCGTATCAAATGTTTTTCAGTATTAAAGATAAGTGAAGGCAGGCCCAACGTACTTGATATGATGAAGAATGGGGAAATAAATCTTATTATAAATACACCGGAAGGCAGCAATGCAAGAAGTGACGGATATTATTTGAGAACTGCTGCAGTAATGGCCAATATTCCTTCAATAACTACTATTTCAGCGGCATCAGCAGTTATACAAGGCATTCATGAGCTTAAATATAATAAAGAAATTAAAGTTAAGTGTATGCAGGATTATTAAGGATGGTTTTAGATAATTTAATGAAGATATTAAATGGTGAAATACTTTTAAATAAAAAATATGGTGAAAACTTATATAAGATGGAAATATTTTCACCCTATATTTGCAAAAATGCTCTTCCGGGACAATTTGTAAATATCAAATGCTGCTATGAAGGCATGCTTGACCCCTTACTTAGAAGACCGTTCGGAATATATGAAATCGATAAGAGATTTAATGTGTTTTCAATCTTATATCTGGTTAAAGGCAAAGGCACCCTTTTCCTTTCAAAGTTAAGAAAGGGAGAAATTCTTAATTTTATCGGTCCCCTGGGTAACGCCATAAAAATTGAGACTGAGGCAGAAAATTACTTACTTGTAGGAGGGGGCATAGGAGTGGCCCCGCTTTGTTTAATTGCAAGATATCTGACGGACCTGCAAAAAAATGTATATTTTATGGCAGGTTTTAAAGATGAATTATTTTTTTCATGGGAAAATGACCTGATAAAGATAGTAAGGAATTACAGGATATTTACTGAAAACGGTTCTTTTGGTGAAAGAGGATTGCCCACAAATTTTATCAGGGAACATATAGACGAGTACAAGAAGTTCAATTTTATATGTTGCGGCCCAAGAGAAATGCTTAAAGCTCTTCAGGATATTTTACAAGGTAAAAATATTGCAGCAATTGCACTAATGGAAGAAATGATGGCATGTGGTATAGGTGCATGTATGGGTTGCGTAATAAAGATAAAAGAAGGCAGTAATGCATTCACTTACAAAAGGGTGTGCAGTGATGGGCCGTCTTTTAATTTAATGGAGGTTATATTTGACTGATAACATATCAGAATCAGCGCCCGATTTATCAATTAATCTTGGCAGGATTAAGTTGAAAAATCCAGTCATAACATGCTCGGGCACTTTTGCAAGCGGCATTGAATATAATCAATTTTATAACATTTCCAATCTGGGAGCTGTTACTACAAAAAGTTTTTCTTTAAATAAAAGGCTGGGCAATAGTCCTCCCCGCTTATGCGAAACTGCCGGAGGAATGCTGAATGCTATTGGACTGGCAAACGAAGGCATATATCATTTTATAAATGAACAATTACCTGTCTTAAAAAATCTGCAGGTAAGTATAATCCTTAGTATTTTTGGAGAAGATAATGATGAATTTTTAAGGATAGCCAAAGAAGTAAACATCATAAAAGATGATATAATAGCTGTTGAAATGAATTTTTCATGTCCAAATGTTGATAAAGGTGGAATTGCTTTCTGCTCGATGCCTGACCAGGTAGAATCAGTGATAAATTCCGTAAGGAAAATTTTGGATATTCCTTTAATTGCAAAATTAAGCCCAAATAATGATAATTTCATTGAAACTGCCACTGAAGCTCGTAATGGTGGAGCTGAAGCAATATCATTAGTAAACACAGTTATTGGTACCGCCATTGATATTGATAACTTCAAGCCAAAGCTCGGGAACATATTTGGAGGACTGTCCGGACCTGCCATTAAACCCATAGCGCTGGCCAAAGTTATGCGGCTCGCAAGGGAAAATATTTTGCCCATTATTGGCATGGGTGGAATATTTTACTGGCAGGATGCCGTAGAATTTATGATAGCAGGTGCAAGTGCGGTTGGAATAGGAACACTAAATTTTGTTGAGGTCGATGCCGGGGAAAAGATTTTAGAAGGAATAAGTAATTATTTGCTAAAGAAGAATATAAATAATCTAAGCGAAATAATTGGAAAAGTATTTAA
>CAZFFH010000001.1:25449-32379 GCA_964518375.1 uncultured Actinomycetota bacterium | reverse complement strand
TTGAAGCTGGGATTGGAATTAATATACAGCTGCGGACCTGGTATTGTAAATACCGTAAGAAGTTTTGGTTATAAGGTAATGCTGGATACAAAGCTGCTGGATATACCAAATACGGTTTGTGGTGCAATTGCTGCAATTTCTAAATTAGGTGTTGATAAAATTACTATCCATGCACTGGGCGGCAGCAAGATGCTGGCAGACGCAAAACAAAAATTAGTCGAGGACTCATCCAGGACCGGTATTATCCCACCACTGCTTTTTGCAGTGACCATTTTGACAAGTCTTGATGATGAAGATCTTGAAACCCTGGGATTTAAAAATAGTTTTTTACCATCAGTTTTAAATCTTGCCGATATAGCAATAAAAAATGGTATAGACGGGATAATCTGTTCACCTAATGAGGTAAAATCGATAAGAGAAAAACTAGGGAGCGAATTTTATATTGCAACTCCGGGGATAAGACTCCGGGACGATGACAGGGGTGACCAGAAAAGGATAAGTACTCCTTATACAGCCATAAAAGATGGCGCTGATTTCATTATTGTAGGCAGATCGATAACTGCAAAAGCAAACCTGGAAGAAACAATAAAAAAAATATTTCAAGAAATAGAAGGGGCACTTGTTTAAATGGAAATAATAAGGCAGGTAAAAAATATTGATATGGTTAAAATTTTAAAAAATACAGGTTCAATCATGGAAGGACATTTTAAACTGACCTCAGGTTTTCATAGTAAATATTATGTTCAATGTGCAAGGTTACTGCAGTATCCGTCAGTAGTTTATCAAGTTATCGGTGATGCTTTGAAAGAATTTGGAAACGAAATCAACAGTGAAAATATACAGACTGTCATTTCTCCGGCAATCGGGGGGATATTATTCGGGTATATGCTTGCATTTAAATTAAATACTAAAATGATATTTACGGAAAGAAAAAATGACCGGATGGAACTAAGGCGCGGTTTTGAAATAAGCGCCGGTGAAAAGGTAATCATAGCAGAAGATGTAATCACAACAGGCGGTTCTGTTTTTGAAGTTATCAAAATTTGCAAAAAATTTAAAGCTGACATTAAAGGTATTATAAGCATCATTGACAGGTCCGAGGATTTAAAATTTGAATATCCCTTTTATTCATTAATAAAGTTAAAAATAGAAAATTATCCTCCCGACAACTGTCCGCTTTGCAAGCAGAATTTGGCAATTGACTATCCCGGGAGCAGGAAATAATTAAATAATGACAGTTCTGAAACCAAACGAAAAGTTTGCCCGTTTTATAAGAAAGAAAAGATCTGAAACTAAGAGAGCATTAAAAAAAGGTGATCTTAATTTAAATAAGCTTTTTAACGATAATAATTTGTATAAAGAAATTATTTCCAATATGAAAGTGTTTGAGCTTTTAAAATCTTTGCCTAAGACCGGAAGAGTAAGCGCTGATAAAATTTTAAAAAAGCTTAAAATCAGTTATTGCAAGAGGGTGGGAGGCCTGGGCAAGAATCAGAAGAAAAATTTTTTAAATTATTTTAACATTGAAATTGATTAAAACAATTATTGCATTTTGCAAAGATGACTAAAAAAAGAGGAAAGCTTTTTATAATATCGGGACCTTCGGGAGCCGGGAAAAGCTGCCTTATTTCAGGCGCTTTAAATGGAACCAGGGGCTTTGTAAAATCTGTTTCGGTGACTACAAGACCAAAGAGAGAAAACGAAAAAGATGGAGAAAAATATCAATTCATCAGCAATGAAGAGTTTGAAAATCTAAAGAAAAATGAAAAACTTTTAGAATATGCTGCATACTGCGGGCATTCCTATGGGACCCCAAAAGACTTTGTACAAAAGCAACTAAAAGCAGGCAACAATATTATACTTGAAATCGAAGTACAGGGTGCAATGCAGGTTAAAAATATTATTAAGGATGCTTATATGATTTTTATTACGGTTCCTTCAATAATTAATTTGAAAGAAAGATTGGGTAAACGAAATACAGAAGACTGTGTTGAAATTAAAAAAAGGATGAAAACATCAGAGGAAGAACTTAAATACCAGAAATATTATGATTGCATAATTATAAATAATAATTATAATGAAGCTTTGCTGAACTTAATAAATTTGTTAAATTCTCAAAAGGAGTAATAACAGGATGGAGCTATTCAATATTGATGATTTAGTAAGTGTTGTAGACACTAAATACTCGCTTTGTATTTGTCTTGCTAAAAGATCGCGAGAGCTCGGCGCTTATATTGTTGCAAAAAGAAATATGGAAAGAATAAATATTATGCCTCCGCTTGTTGAAATAGATTCTAATGATCCATTGGAAATAGCAATACAAGAACTGAAAGAAAACAAAATAAGCTTTACCAGAGTAAAAGATGGAATTAAATAGGGATTAAAATGGATCCTGCTATTTCTTCATTATTAAATAAAAAGAAAATCATTTTAGGAATCACAGGGTCAATTGCTGCATATAAAGCTGCAGGTATCTGCAGTAAATTAGTAAAGCTGGGCGCAGAAGTTTACCCGGTGATGAGCCCTAATGCTTTATATTTTATTAATCCGATAACTTTTAGCGCCATAAGCTCAAAAAAAACTATTGTTGAGCAATACGTAAACGAAGAAAAAATTCAACACATCTCATTATCTCACAGCGCAGATTTAATAATTATTGCACCCGCTACCGCAAATACAATTTCCAAGCTTGCATGCGGGATTTGTGATAATTTTCTTACGACTGCAGTAATCGCATCATACTGTCCCGTGATAGTTGCGCCGGCAATGAATGAATCAATGTATCTAAACCAGGCTATTGGCGACAACATTGAAAAACTTAAAAAAACAGGCAAATATTTCTTTGTAGAACCCGTAAAAGGAATTCTGGCTTGCGGAGAAGAAGGCATGGGGAAACTTGCAAGTGAGGATACTATAATTGAAAAAGCAAGCATGTTAGTAAAGTATTCAAATGATTTATCAGGCAAGAGAATAATTGTAACTTCAGGTGGTACCAGGGAACATATTGACAGTGTCAGGTTTATATCAAACAGGTCCAGTGGAAAAATGGGCCACGAGATTGCCCAGGAAGCATACTTTAGAGGAGCTCAAAGTGTAACCTTAATAACGACAAGTAAAAACACAATAAAACCCTATGGTGTCCAAACAATTATAGTTGAAGATACTTCCGGGATGAAAAAAGAGATATTGAAACGATTCAAACAGTCAGATATTACCATAATGGCAGCAGCAGTCAGTGATATAATCTGCGAAAATAAGTTTGATTATAAGTTAAAAAAGAATCATGATATAATATCAAAATTAAAATTTAAGGAAAATATTAACATATTAAAAATGCTTTCTGAGCTTAAAACTAAAAAACAGGTCCTGGTAGGTTTTTCTGCTGAGAGTGGTGAAAATATTGAGAATTCAAAATCTAAAATAGCTGATAAGAATATAGATATGATAGTGTTAAATGATATATCAAGACATGATATTGGTTTTGAAAGTAATTTTAACGAAGTATTTTTAATTGGCAAAAATGGAGATTTTAAGAAGTTAGAAAAAAACAGTAAAAGAATAATAGCTCGTCAAATTTTTGATGAAATTTTAGGAGGATTGTATGACAAATAAGAGTAATTATGTATTTACTTCAGAATCTGTAACTGAGGGCCATCCTGATAAGATGGCGGACCAAATATCAGACGCAATACTTGATTCTATAATAGCTGAGGATCCAAATTGCAGAGTAGCAGTAGAAACTTTATTAAAAACCGGAATTGTAATGGTTGCCGGTGAAATAACGACAAATACTTATGTTGAAATTCCAGAAATAGTAAGAGAAACAATAAAAAATATTGGTTATACCAGAGCTAAGTATGGTTTTGATTACGAAACCTGTGGTGTTGTTACATCAATAGGCAGGCAGTCTCCCAATATAGCTCAAGGTGTTAATAAATCCTATGAGGCTCGTGCAGGTAATGGATATGAAGATGAAATTGACAGCATAGGTGCAGGTGATCAAGGTATGATGTTTGGGTTTGCCTGTACGGAAACACCGGAATACATGCCATTACCAATACAACTTGCACATCAGCTGGCTCATAGATTATCTGAAGTAAGAAAAGCAGGAATACTTCCATATTTGAGGCCGGATGGTAAAACCCAGGTTACAGTATTATATGAAAACGGAAAGCCTGTTTCCGTAGATACAATAGTTGTGGCATGCCAGCATAAACCGGGCATTGATATAGATGCACAAATAGCTCCTGATATAAAAGAATTGGTTATAAGGCCCATAATACCTGAACAATATATTAGTAAAAAGCTAAAGCTATTTGTAAATCCTACCGGGGAATTCACTATTGGCGGGCCGATGGGAGATACCGGACTTACCGGAAGAAAAATAATAGTAGATACGTATGGCGGTTATGCAAGACATGGGGGAGGATGTTTTTCAGGGAAAGACCCTTCAAAAGTTGACAGGTCAGCATCTTATGCTGCAAGGTATGTAGCTAAAAATCTTGTTGCTTCAGGAGTAGCTGATAAAATAGAAATAGAGGTAGCATATGCAATTGGAGTTGCACACCCTGTTTCAATAATGGTTGAAACTTTTGGAACAGAAAATGTTGATAAATCTAAAATAGAAGCTGCCGTCCGTGAAATATTTGATTTAAGGCCCGGAGCAATTGTAAGGGATCTTGATCTTCTCAGGCCCATATATAAAAAAACAGCATCCTACGGTCATTTTGGAAGACATGACAGAGACTTTAGCTGGGAAAAGCTTGATAAAGTTGATGAATTAAAGAAATTTTTTGCTTTGAAATAGTCGTCTTTAAGCATCTTAAATTATATATTTAATTAATTTTATATGATTTCCCGCAACCAAATTGCTGAAATTTTCCTTGATTTAAAAGCAATGGAGATTAACCATGCTTTTGATTACAAGATACCCGATGAATTGATTGAGAGTATTGGTATTGGAATCATGGTAGTTGTGCCTTTTGGCAGTAGAAAAGAAATTGGCTATGTCGCAAGACTTAAGGGAAAATCTAACCTGCCTGATAAGAATCTTAAAAAAATAGACAGGGTAATTGGAAATATAACCCTGTTTGATATTAAAAAATTAGGCCTCATTTACTGGATGAGCTTTTATTATATTGCTGCAATAGGAAAAATAATTGAATTATTCCTTCCTCCGGTTTCAAAATCAAGGCTTGAAAGATTTTGCAAGCTTAAAATTAAGCCAATAATAGATGAAAGTAAAGTTATACCCGGCAGGCAGCCTAACGACATACTTCCTTTAAACAACTTAAACCAGCGTCCATTTTTTGGGGATATTTATTGTGAAGATATAAATAATTTTATCAGGAAAAACCTGCATAAAGCATTTCTTTTAGAAGGTTTTCTGAGCTCTTATAATAAGACTTCACTATATTTAAACCTTTGCCGCCAAACTTTGAAAAGCAACAGGAAAGTACTTATATTGGTTCCTGAAATTATTTCAGCAGAAAAACTTTATGCAAGCCTTAAGATAGATTTTTGCAAGCGTGTTTGCATATATCATTCCGAGATGAGTGAGAAGAAAAGGTTTGAGACCTGGTATGAAATCTGGACAGGCAATTTTGAAGTAATTATAGGGACAAGATCTGCCTTATTTACCCCAATTGAAGACCTGGGACTGGTCATAATCGATGATGAGCATGACCTGTCTTACAAAGATAGTAGTATTTTAAGGTATAACGCTCAGGACGTAGCATTAAGACTGGGAAAAATTTTAAAAATACCTGTTGTTTTTACAAGTCCAACTCCCTCAATGAGCATAAGATTTAAGGCAGAAAATGAAAATAATTTTAAAATTATTGAAGTATCTGATGATTTTAACAATAAAGCTTTGCTTGAAAAAGTAGTTGTGGACCTAAAAAAAATTGACAGCTATAAAGACAATACATTAATTACAAATACTTTACATAAAGCAATAAGTGCAGAAATTTTGTCTGGCAATAAAGTAATTGTTTTCATAAACAAACTGGGTTTCAGTAATTTTTTAATTTGTGCAAAATGCGGGAACATCCCAAAGTGCCCGGTATGCAATTTATCCTATAGATATCACAAAACCGGTAAAAAATTGATTTGTCATCATTGCGGAAAAGAGATTTATTATGAAGGAGTCTGTACCGCGTGCGGCAGTGACAACATATCTTTTTCGGGTTCCGGAATTGAGAAAGTGGAATCAAGCTTAAACTTAAGGTTTAAGGATGTGCCTATCTTCAGGATTGATTCAGAAGCAGTGGAACAAAAAGGCTCCCAGGAAAATTTATTAAAAAAAATCAACTGTCCCGGACCTGCAATTATTATAGGGACCCAGATGATTGCGAAAAATTACGGAATTGAAAACATAACCCTTGCGGCAGTAATAAGCTGTGACAATATGCTGGAATTACCTGATTACCACATGTATGAAAGGGTTTTCCAGATGGTAAGTCAAATCTCACAAAAGGTAAATGGTTACAATAAAAGAGGAAAAATTATAATTCAAACTTTTAATCCTGAAAACCTTGCAATAAGAAATTTCATTTCCGGTAGTTATAAAGATTTTTACCTTGAAGAACTTGGCAATAGAAAAGAGCTTGGTTACCCGCCATATTCAAGTCTCGTAAACATAATCATCTCAGGAAGTTCAGAAAAAAAGGTAAAATCAGAAATAATAAAACTTTCTGAAAAAATTTGTGAAAAAATTACAAATGTTGATTTTGTTCTTCTCGGACCGGCAACATCTCCATTTTTAAAATTAAATATTTTTTACAGATGGCATATAATTATTAAAACTAAAGAATTTTATAAGTTTGCCGTCAAATTCGGGAAAGTTATGAGGAACTTTAAAAAAATGGATAGCAATAAAATTATAATAGATGTTGACCCTGTATGGATTTTATAAGATATTGTAAAATA
>CAZFFH010000001.1:3229-25349 GCA_964518375.1 uncultured Actinomycetota bacterium | reverse complement strand
ATAGTATATCTAGATGAAAAATTTGAAACATTTATAAATCCTGAAATTAAGATAATCGATAACGAAATGCTTGAAGATGAAGAAGGGTGCCTGAGCCTTTATTCGATTAAAACAAATGTAAAAAGACCAAGAAAAATCAAGTTAAGCGCAAAAAATTTAAAGGGTGATGAAGTCGAACTTGAAGCTGAGGAAATGCTTGCAAGGATTTTTATGCACGAAATAGATCATTTGAATGGAATGTTGCTTATTGACCGGCTAAACCCGAAAGCAAGGAAAGATTTTTTATCAAAACTAAACGGGGAAATTAATTTGTGAAAATCATATTTTTTGGATCTTCGGAATTTTCTGTACCATTCTTAAATTCAATTTATAATTCAAATCACCGGGTAGCGCTGGTTGTAACCGGAACTGATAAAGCCAAAGGCAGAGGAAGAAATGTGCTTGGCAATCCTGTTAAAGAATATTCTTGTAAAAAAGATTTTAGAATAATTGGAGCCGATAAAATTGATAATGAAATTATTTCTAAAATTTCCAGGGTAAAATTTGACTGTTTGGCACTTGTTTCTTATGGAAAATTGCTTCCCCCGGAGGTTTTGAAACTTGCCGTAGGAAAAAGTGTTAATGTTCATCCTTCACTTCTCCCAAAGTACAGAGGTCCTTCACCTATTGCGAGTGCAATTCTAAATGGGGATAGTGAAACCGGCATTAGCATAATTGCCATAAGTGAAAGATTGGATGAAGGCGATATTTTTGCACAATGTAAGTTTTCAATTCAAAATAATGAAACTAAAGACAGTCTTGAAGATAAGATGATTAGAATTGGCGCTCCACTGCTAATTTCTATACTTGATTTGTTGCAGGAAGATAAAGTACTTCCATATCAGCAGCCAAAGGAGGGTGTAACATATACACCCCTTTTTTCAAAGGAAGATTTGAAGATTAATTGGCACAATACGGTAGAAGAGATTGGTAATAAAATAAGAGCTTTTAGCGCAGAGCCAGGTTGTTTTTCTTTTTGGAATGAAAAGATTATAAAAATAATAAAAGTAACCAAAATTATTAATTTTAAAACAAACGAAAACTTCAAAAATAAAAAACCGGGGGAAATAATTGTTGCTGATAAAGTTAACGGCCTGATGGTTAAATGTGGCAAAAATGAGATTATAAGAATAGATACTTTAAAACCGCAGGGCAAAAAGGAAATACCTGCATTGGATTTTTTGAATGGATACAGGATAAAAGCCGGTGAATTTTTTGAATAATAGCCAAGGTAAGCAAAGAAATACCAGGGCTGAAGCTTTTTTTATAATAAACGAATACACAGAAAAAGGAAACTATCTTAAAGAATTAATCAACAAACATATCGCAAAACCTTATTTTAGTGATTTAGATAAGAGATTTATTTATGAAATTTGTAAAGGAACAGTAAAATACCTGCTTAAGCTCGATTTTTTAATATCGCTTTATTCAAAACTTGAAATAAAAAAAATTGAACCCCAGGTCCTGAATATACTCAGAATTAGTGCATACCAACTTTTATATCTTGATCGTGTTCCTGCTTATTCAATACTGGACGAAAGTGTTCAAATAGCCAAAAAATATATAAGCTTATCTTCTTCAAAATTTGTCAATGCAGTACTCCGGTCAATCAGCAAACAAGATAATCTATTAAGTTATGTCAATAAGAAAATTGAAGAAAGTATCCGGGACAAAATAACAAAATTAAGTTTAATGTACTCTTTCCCCCAGTGGCTCATCGAATACTGGCATAAAGAGTTTGGACAGGATAGGACAGAAAATATTTGTTCCTGTCTAAATGAAAATCCCGGCACTTTTGCCAGGATAAACAGCTTAAAAACAAATAAAATCCTGATATCAAATGAGCTATCCAAATTAGGTGATAATTTTAAAAAAAGAGACGATAAATTATTTGAAGATACACTTGTACTGGTAAGTACGCAAAATTTAGAAAATTTATCTCAATTTAAAGAAGGGTTTTTAAATGTGCAGGATTTTTCATCACAAATTGCAGTAAAATATTTTTTAAAACCAAAAAAGGATGACAGAATTCTTGATTTGTGTGCAGCTCCCGGAGGCAAAACAACATATATGGCAGAGCTAACCGGGGACCGGGGAGAAATTGTCTCTATTGATATCAGTCAAAAAAGAATTGAGCTAATTGAGGAAAATGTGAGAAGGGCAGGTTTAAAAAGTGTGAGTATCGTGTGTGCAGATGCTTCCAAAAAAGATTTTTTAGATAATGCAGGCAAGACACTAAATAGATCCTTTATAAATTATTTTGATAAAATCTTTTTAGATGCACCTTGCAGTGCGCTCGGGACAATTTCTAAAAATCCTGATGTAAAATACAATAAAAATCTTGAATCGATACACCGCTTGTCGCAATTGTCTTTTAGCATGCTTGAAAACTGTAAAAAATATTTAAAAAACGAAGGCAAAATTATTTTTTATACCTGCACAATTTCAAACCAAGAGAATCAGGCAGTTGTTGAAAAATTTATGCATGCAAATAAAGGAAAATTTAAATTCGAAAAGAATCTTGTACCGGCAATACTGAAAGATTTTTTAAACAAAAATAAAATTTGTTTAGATGAAAACATTATTAATTATTTTGAGATAATGCCATATTATTTTCAAAGCGAAGGTGGTTTTATAACCAGTATTGTAAAAATAGCGTAATGTTAAAATATTTATAACTTTTAAGTTTATACGATTTTTTTAATTTTTCCTAATTTTAGGCACTTAGTGCAAATGTTTATATTTTGAACTTTTCCATTAAGCTCGACTTTTGTTTTGACTATATTAGGTTTAAATACTCTTTTTGTCTTTCTATGTGAATGGCTCACATTATTGCCAAAACCAGGCTGCTTGCCACAAATTTTACATATATTTGACATATCAACTCCTGCTGTTTTAATTAATTTATTTATTTTATAATTATTTAGTTTAAATTGAAACTTTATTTAAACTAATGATGTCTTAAAACCGGGAAGAATATTAACACTTTTATTTTTAATTTTCAAGAATAAAAATAAAATTAGAAATTTACCAGCTTATTGTTAAAATATGGAAAAATGTAAAAGCATAATAGTATTAAAATATGCCGCTATCTTTTTGGTTTGTGTTGTTGCAACAAGCTTATGCTCTTGCAGTAATGTGTTAAAAAAAACAGAAAAGCTGGCATCTGGCATCCCGTTTAATTATCCGGGCCTAAGAATTGAGACGAGAAGCATAAATTTAAAACAAATAGACCTATTTTCGCCTCGTATTGTTTGCTTTGGAGACTCTGTGACATTTGGGTGGAACCTGAAGTATGAATACTCATATCCATCCCAGCTTGAGAAATTATTAGTAAAGGATTTTTCACAAATAAAAGTAATAAACAGCGGCATTGGCGGTAATACGATAATAGATGCAAATAAGCGCCTGGAGAAAGATGTGGCCAATTTTAAACCTGATGTAGTTATTATTAATTTTGGACTAAATGACGGGATGATTTCAGGTTCTGTTCCAAATATTGCTATTAAAGATTTTGAAAATTACTACAATGATTTAATTAAGAAGCTAAAATTAGGTGATTTAAAAATTATTATTTTAGGAATTAATCCAGTAACAGAACTATTTGAGGAAAATGAAAATGAAAATTCAAGAAAAAAACAAAGAGAGATTTATGAAATATATAATGAAAAAATTCTTGAAATTGCTAAAAATAACAATCTTGAGTATATAAACTTAGGGGAAGCATTTAATAAAGAAGCTGATCCTCAAGAATATATCCAAGCTGATGGAATACATCCAAATAAAAAAGGTTTGAGCCTGATTGCAGAATTAGTGTATGAAAAAATAAAAAATAAGGGCTGGATGGATGCTTAGCTGAATAATGATTGATTTTATTGCAATATTTAATTTAAAATTAGAAATTACAATTTGAATTTGAGTAAGGTGGTTTAGAATATGGTTATAAAATTAAATAATAAAGAAGTAAAAAAAGTTTTAGATATAATAATTTTAAATTTTAAAGAAAATGAAGGTAAAATAAATAATTTAAATGTTTTTCCGGTTCCTGATGGTGATACCGGCACAAATATGCTTTTAACACTCAAATCAATTCAGCAGGAAATAAATAACACGGATGATTTTACAATGAAAAACCTGGCTGAAAAAATTTCCTTTAGTTCTTTGATGGGTGCAAGAGGAAACTCAGGTGTTATATTGTCTCAGATTTTGAAAGGTTTCTTAGATAAGATAAAGGATACTGAAAGATTAGATTTCCAGGAGTTAAGAAATGCTTTAAAATCTTCAATGGAATTAGCATATAGTTCTGTTCAAAACCCCACTGAAGGAACAATGCTGACAACTATCAAGGATATTTATCAGGTAGTTGATAATTTGAATATTGACTCCGTGCAATATATGGAGCTTCTTGATTTAATGATAAATGAGACTGAAAAATCTGTTTCAAGAACGACTTTTCTGCTTCCCGTATTAAAACAAGCCGGTGTTGTTGATGCAGGTGCACAGGGGATACTTGAAATATTAATCGGATTAAGGAAGGCTATAATGTATTTAAAAAATAATAATACTAACACTAAAAAAACTAAAAAAGATGCTGATAGTGATGAAATTAAAGAAACCAGAAACATAGTTGAAGTAGAAGAACAAAAAGGTTTGAGGCAAATTAACCTGAAGTCAGATATAAAATTTATTTATTGCACGGAGTTAATTATCAAAGGTAAAAATATAAACCTTATAAGATTGAGAGAAGATATTGAAAGCCTGGGAGACAGTGCATTAGTTGTTGGAAACGACAGGCTTATTAAAATACATATTCACACTAATTATCCGCAAAAAGTTTTGCGAAGAACATTGAGGGAAGGAACACTTCATGAAATTCAGATAAACAATATGGTGGACCAGAGCAATCAGGCTATGGTTCCGGAAGAAGCGCAAATTATTGGGGCACCGGTAAAGGATGTAGGGCTCATAGCAATTTCAAACGGGGATGGATTCGATGAAATATTCAAGAGTGTTGGTGTTGATATTGTTATAACAGGCGGGCAAAGCATGAACCCGTCAACTTATGAAATAGTTAAAGCAATCAACAAACTTGAAAGCGAAAAAATAATTTTATTTCCAAATAATAAGAATATAATACTCGCAGCTAATCAAGCTAAAAAAATTGTTAAAAAAAACGTTACGGTTATTCCAACAATTTCAATACCCCAGGGGATATCCGCTGTTTTAATCTATAATAGTGATTTGACTTTGGAAGAAAACGTAAACAACATGGAAAAAACCATCAAAAATATCAAAACAGGTGAAATTACTAATGCTGTAAGAGATGCAAATTTATTTGTAGGAGAGATTAAAAAAGGCGCTTTTATTGGTCTTAGCAATGGCAAAGTTAAAGTAGTATCAGACACACTAATTGATGCGGTGATTGAACTTGCAAGAGAAATGGTTGATGGAAGCGAAGAGATTCTAACTTTTTATTATGGTGAAGGTATTTCTGCTGATGAAAACAAAGAATTGGAATCTCTTTTAAAAAATTACTTTCCAAAGATTGAGATAGAATTTCATAAAGGCGGACAGCCTTTGTATCCTTATATTTTTTCAATTGAATAATTTAAGTACCGGTGATGCTATATAAGAATTATTGCTGGCGAGTTTAAAGGAAAAAAACTTAAAATACCCGGAGATTATGATATTCGGCCAACACAGGATAGAGTTAAGGAAAGCATATTTAACGTGTTAGGAGAAACAATAATCAACAGGAAGGTGCTTGACTTGTTTTCAGGTTCAGGTTCATTGGGGATAGAAGCATTAAGCAGGGGATGCCAGTTTGCTTACTTTGTAGATAATAGCTTTAAATCCATAAATTTAATAAAGAAAAATCTGGAGCTATTGGAAAATTTAGAAAAAAGCTGCAAAATAATAAAAAGTGATGCTGTAGATTTCTTAAAGAAAAACAAATCCATCATATGGGATTTCATATTTATTGATCCCCCTTATAAAATCGAAAGCAGAGTCATTAGCGATTTATGCGGCATCTTTTCTGAAAAGAAAATAACTAACGAAAATACTATAATAATTTATGAATTCTTTTTTAAAAGAGATGTCAGCAAAGAAATAAGCAATTTAAAGATTATAAAAGAATCATTTTTTGGTGATAAAAAAGTGTTATATTTATCACCTGCATAAATTAAGAAAAATATTATTTAAGTTTTAAAAAAAAAGAGAAAATATGGAAAAGTTTGCATTATGCCCCGGTACTTATGACCCGATAACCGAAGGCCATAAAGATGTAATTATAAGATGTGCACAAGTATTTGATCAGGTTATAGTTGCAGTTTCAAAAAGTAACAGGAAAAAACCAATGTATGCATTAAAACAAAGAATAGATTTTATAAAAAGGATATTTAAAGATGTAAAAAATATCAGGGTTATTTCCTTTGAGGGATTGCTTATCGATGTTGCTAAGAAAGAAAATGCGGTAGTAATAGTTAAGGGCTTAAGAGCCATTTCAGATTTTGAGTATGAGTTTCAAATGGCACAAATAAATAAAAAATTAAACCCTGAAATTGAAACTATGTTTTTTGTAACAAATCCGAAATACGCTTATCTCAGTTCAAGTGTGGTTAAGGAAGTTGCAAGTTTTAACGGATGCATAACAGGACTGGTGCCGGAAGAAATAGAACAGGATATAATTAAAAGCTTTAAAAAAAATAAACCATTTAAATAATAAAATAAAATTATACGGAGAGTATCATGGATGCATTAGAGCTTATCGATAAATTGGAAGAAATTGTCAGTAAGGGTAAGAAAATACCATTTTCATCAAATTTTATAGTTAATGAAAATGAAATTTACGATATATTGGATGAATTGAGGAATGTACTGCCTGAGGAATTCAAACAGGCAAGGTGGATCGTAAAAGAAAGAGAAAGCATGCTGGAAGAAGCAAAAAGACAGTCATCTCGTATAATTAAAGAAGCTGAAGAAAAAGCAGACGTTTTACTAGATGAAAGTGAAATAATAAAAAGCGCTTTGAAGAGATCTGAAGAAGTGATGTCAATTTCTGAAGCTAAGGCAAGGACGATAAGGCTTGAGGCTGAAGACTACGCAGATGAAAAAATGGCAAGTTTGGAAGCTGTGCTCTATAAAATATTATCGGCAATAGAAAAGGGAAGAGAACAGTTTAAATCATCTTTTACTGCCAATAATAAATAATGATATTTTATTGATTAATTATTTTTATATGCTATATTAAGGTGTTTATCGTGGTATAACAAGTTTGTAACATATTGTTTATTAGGAGGGAATGTTAGTGGCGTTACCAAAAAATAAAAAGTCAAAATCAAAAAGAGATAAGAGAAGGACACATGATAAATTAAAAGTAGCAAACATAGTCGAATGTCCAAGGTGTCATAGTAAAAAAATTGCCCATAGGGTTTGTGAAAATTGCGGCTATTATGATAATAAAGAAATTATAAAAATAGCAAGCAAAGAAAAATCTAAAGAAAAAAGCAAAGAAACAGCAAAAACAAAATGAGTAAGACTCATTGATTTTTTAAAAGACTGGGGGAATTTGTGAAATTTGCCGATTTTTTTTGTCCAAAATCAGTTGCTGTTATTGGCGCAGCAAGAGAAGAAACTAAAGTGGGACATACAATAGTGCATAATATTTTGAATTCAGGGTATTCTGGAAAACTTTTTTTAATCAATCCAAATGCTAATGAAATTCATGGGAAAAAATGCTATAAATCACTTCTTGATGTTGAAGAAAATATTGATCTTGCAATAATGGTTATACCGAGTAAATTTATTCTGCAAGCTTTAGAGGATTGTTCAAAGAAACAAACAAAATTTGCAATAATTATTTCTGCAGGATTTAAGGAAACCGGTATAGAAGGCGCTCTGCTTGAAAAGCAGTTGATAGAAAAAGCAAAGGAATTTGGTATAAGGATTCTCGGTCCAAACTGTTTGGGAATGATTGACTTTAATTATCCTATAAATGCCTCTTTCTCGCCAAGTATGCCTGATAAAGGTGTTATTGGTTTCATATCACAATCAGGTGCACTGGGAACAGCAGTTCTTGATTGGGCAATGACAAACGGCATTGGCCTTTCTAAATTTGTATCTATGGGAAATAAGGCAGATATAAGTGAAATTAATCTTTTTGAAGATTGGCTTGATGATAACAAAACGAACGTCATAACTGCTTATCTCGAAGGTGTAACAAATGGTAATGAATTTATGAGAGTTTGTAACAAGGTAACAAAAAAGAAACCAATCATAATTGTTAAATCCGGGAACACTATGGCAGGAGCGAAAGCAGTATCTTCTCATACAGGAACTCTTGCAGGGTCATCAAGAGCATACGACGCAGCTTTTAAACAAACTGGCGTAATAAGGGCAAAAACAATAAAAGACTTATTTAATTTTGCGATTGCTTTTGCACATCAACCGCTACCAAAGGGTAATAAGATTGTAATAATCACTAACGCAGGTGGGCCCGGAATCATGGCCAGTGATGCCTGTGAAGAAAATCAAATGCAACTTGCGAAGATTGACATTCAAACTGTTGAAATTTTAAAATCCTTCCTACCTTCTGCATCAAATTTTTATAATCCGGTTGATGTCCTTGGCGACGCACTTGCAGACAGGTATGGAAAAACTTTTGAAATAATATTAAAAGATAAAAATGTTAATGCAATTATTGTAATTCTCACACCACAGGCAATGACACAGGGACTGGACACCGCAAAAGCTCTTGTTAATGCAATTAAAGAATCGTGTAGAGAAATACCAGTTCTCACGAGTTTTATGGGTGGTGCGGAAATAAAAGAAGGAGTGGATTATCTAAATAAAAATGGTATCCCTAATTTTACTATTCCTGAAGAAGCTGTTCAAGCGCTTCGTGTTATGATTGATCAGGAAAGCTGGATGGCTAAAAAAGAGGATTCGAAAAAAGTATTTAAATCAGATAAAAATAAGGTTAAAAGTATTTTTGAAAAAACCATAAGGGAAGGCAGGCTGGAATTAGGGGAAATGGAAGCACGCGGAATTCTAGAAGCTTATGGCATAAGGGTACCGATAGCAAAAGTTGCAAGAGATTTAAAAGAAGCAAGAAAAGTGGTTAAATTGACAGGTTATCCGGTTGTTTTAAAGATTGACTCTCCTGATATCCTGCATAAGACTGATGTCGGTGGCATAAAGATTGGCATAAAGAACTATAAAGAGCTTGAAGAAAGTTTTGAGGGCATAATATCTAATGTTAAAAAATATATGCCGTCTGCAAAAATAAACGGGATTTCCATCCAGGAAATGATTGAATCCAAAAAAGAAACAATTATCGGTATTAACAAAGACCCTCAATTTGGTCCTATGATAATGTTTGGGCTTGGTGGTATTTATGTTGAAATACTCAAAGATGTATCGTTCAGAATTGCTCCAATTTCCCCAACAGATGCCAGGGAAATGATCGAGGAAATAAAGACCGTTAAATTACTCAAAGGAGTAAGGGGAGAAAAACCCTCGGATATAGAAAGTATAGTTGAAGTGCTGCTAAAAATTTCTCAGCTTGTTACTGATTTTCCTGATATAATAGAAATGGATATAAATCCATTATTTGTGAAAGAAGAAGGAAAAGGTTCGATCGCGGGAGATGTAAGAATTAGAATACAGGAATAAAAAATGGAGGGAACAAATGATTCCTTTGCTTTTTACTTCTAATCAACCATTTTCTGGCAAGAGTTTGCTTTGTGTAGGTATAGGAAGCGTTCTTAGAGATATGGGCTTAAAAGTTGGTTATATGAAGCCTGTAGGTACGTTACCTGTGAAAGTTGGTGATATCATCACCGATGAGGATGCACATTATATATCCAAAAATTTTGACATGAAGGATGATCTGGCTGATATATCACCTGTTATTTTATCTGAAGATTCTTACAGAAACTTTTTAAAAGACAATAAATTATCCGGCAATTTACTGGAGAAAATAAGCAAAGCTTTCAATAATATCAAGCAAGACAAAGATTTGGTATTGCTTGAAAGTGCTAAAAGTATTGAGGATGGATTATCCCTTGGTATTGCGTCAAGAGATATATGCAATAAAATAAAAGCAAAGACAATTGTGATTTTCAAATACTGCCCGGAAATAGTAGATCAAGTTCTCTTTTACAAAGAATATTTCAACAATAATTTTGGTGGAATAATTATTAACCTGGTACCCGAAGAAAGTACAGGATATGTCAAGGATTTTATACTTCCTTATCTTTCCAATAAAAAAATAAATGTATTTGGATGTGTAACTTCTGATAAGGTTTTATCGTCTGTAAGCATTAAGGAAATGGCCAGGTATTTAGACGGCAAGGTATTAAGCGCTAAAGATAAATTAGATGAACTCGTAGAAACTTTCATGCTTGGAGCTATGGGCCAGGAACAAGCTCTTAAATTTTTTAGAATGAAAACAAATAAGGCAGTTATTACCGGCGGTGACCGTGCGGACGTTCAGCTTGCGGCCCTTGAAACCAATACCAGGTGTTTAATTTTAACAGGGAACTTCCAGCCAAGCAGTGTTGTCCTTGGACGTGCAGAAGAAATTGGCGTTCCAATTATATTGGTAAAATATGACACCCTTACTACAGTTGAGAAACTAAATGTAATTATTGACCGTTCAGGATTCCATGAATTTAAGAAAATCGATAAGATAATTCAAATAACCAAAGAATTTATTGATATTGAAGGTTTATTAAAATTTACAAAGAATTAAAAACAAGTTCATAAGAATAACACTCTAGTGGAAAAAAACCTACAAAAATATACCATAATAATAGATGCTATGGGTGGCGATTTTGCTCCTGATGATATTCTAAAAGGTGTTATCGGCGAAAGCAGAAATTTTAATATAAACCTGGTTCTTGCAGGTAATGAAGAAATAATAAGGGATTCTGCGTCACGTAATAATCTTGATATAAGCAACATTGAGATACTGAACTGCCTTAATGAAGTTGCTATGGATGACCGTGCTTCGGATGTAATCAAACATAAGAAAGACTCCTCAATCTATTTGGGTACTCAGCTTGCAGCAAAAAAAGAAGGAAGTGCATTTTTATCTGCAGGAAATACCGGTGCCGTAATGGCTTGTTCTCTTTTTAACATGAGAAAAATAGAAGGAATTATGCGTCCGGCAATTGCTGTTGTAATTCCGCTTGCAAAAAGTAAATTTATATTAATTGATGCCGGGGCAAATGTAGAAGTTAAACCTATATTTTTAAAGCAGTTTGCTCTCATGGGCAAAATTTACAGCCAAAATATTCTTGGTATTCAAAATCCAAAGATTGGTTTATTGAACGTTGGAACTGAAGAAAAAAAGGGAAGCGAAATTTTAGTTGAAGCTTTCAAATTACTCCGTGAAACAGATATTAATTTTATTGGTAATGTTGAGGGTAGAGACATATTCGGGGGCAGCATAGATGTTGTTGTATGCGATGGTTTTGTCGGAAATGTATTACTGAAATCAATAGAAGGTATTGCAAAATTATTTTTTGGTGAAATAAAAAGTATTTTAACATATAATCTAATAACAAAACTTGCAGCTTCTATTTTAAAGGGGCGCTTTAAAGCAATGAAGAAGAAATTTGACTATGAAGAACATGGGGGAGCCTTGCTATTAGGAGTTGATGGAATTTCTATAATCTCGCATGGCAGCTCAAAAGCAAAAGCGATAAGCAGTGCTATGAGAGTTGCTTACGAGAATTTAAAAATAGACGTTGTCGGTAAAATAAAAAGTGAGATAAATAAAGTCTAATAAAAACAAGGAGGAAATATGGAAAATTTTGACAAGCTTAAAGAAATACTTGCAGATGTACTTGGGGTAAAAATAGAAGAGATAAAAGCAGAAAGCAAGTTTGTTGATGACTTAGGGGCAGATTCACTTGATCTTGTAGAATTAATAATGTCTTTTGAAGATAAATTCAGTATTGAAATTAGTGACGAAGATGCTGAAAAAATAATATCTGTCAAAGACGCATTAGACTTCATCAATTCTCACACAAGTAAATAATTGAATTTATATTTATATTTTTTGAAGTATTTAAAAAAATATAAAATTTAGTTTAAAAGTATAATGATAATTAATGGAAGAAGGCTTGCTAAGAAAAAAAGTTAAGAGTTGGCTCATTGGACTTGGAATTGATCCAAGCGACTTGAAAATATATATTGAAAGTTTAACCCATAGATCTTTCGCAAGAGAAATAAACATAAAATCAAGAGGAAATGAACAGTTAGAATTTTTAGGTGATAGTGTTCTGTCCTTTATAATAACCAGTTATTTATATAAAAAATTTGGTTATTTTCCTGAAGGAAGACTTTCAAAAATCAGGTCATTACTGATAAGCGGAAAGAACTTAGGAGATATAGCAAAAAAGATCAGGCTTGACAGGCAAATACTTCTGAGTGAAAATGAGGAGTCTTCCAGAGGAAGGGGAAAAGAAACAATTCTTGCTGACAGCCTGGAAGCTTTTATAGGCGCTCTTTATATTGATAAAGGAATAAATTTTGCAAGCCAATGGTTTTTGGGTAAGTTTGAAGACAGCATTGAAGAAAAGACTGATAACTCAAAAATATCAGACTATAAGACCTACCTTCAAGAAATAATTCAGGCAGACTACAATAATAAGTTAGTAAAATATAACATTGAAAAATCAGAAGGACCTGACCATAATAAAATTTTTTATTCAACAGCTGTTTTAGATGATAAAATCATTGGTAAAGGTTCAGGAAAAAGCAAAAAAGATTCAGAGCAGGAATCTGCTAAAAATGCATTAAAGATTCTGTATGATTTAAAGATATAGAAATATGCTATTGAGTAGGTAAAAAATTGTTTTTGAAAAACATCACCCTCAGGGGTTTTAAATCCTTTGCAAATAAGAGCCAATTAATTTTTGATCAAGGGATCAGTGTAATTGTTGGTCCGAATGGCAGTGGCAAGAGTAATGTTGCTGATGCTGTTTCATGGGTCCTTGGAGAACAGCGAGTAAAATCTCTTCGCGGAAACTCAATGGAAGATGTTATATTCAGAAACAAAAAAGAAGAACTTGCAATTGCAGAAGTAAGTCTTTTTTTTGATAACTCTGATAATTTTTTAAATCTTGACTTTAAAGAAGTTAAAATTACAAGAAGAGTATTCGCAAAGGGTGGCAGTGAATACTTCATAAACTCATCTCCTTGCAGACTCATAGATATCCAGGATCTTACTGCTGAGCGAGGAATTGGAAAAGGATTCTATACAATAATCAACCAGGGTCAGGTAAATGACATAGCAGTTTTAAAACCTTCAGATAGAAAAATAATTATAGATGAGTTGATAGGCGTAGCCAAACATAAAACTAGAAGAGACAAATCTAAAAGTAAACTATTAAAAGTATCCGGTGACCAAGAAAGAATAGACGATTTAATGCATGAGGTTAAAAGGACCCTTGATCCACTGGAAATAGAATCCAAAAAAGCCCGGCAATATTCTGAAGTACACAGTAATCTAAAGTATGAAGAGTTATCTCTTTTTATTTCAGAATTAAATGAATTAAATAAGAAATGGGAACATGAAAATACGGCAAACATAGAAAATGAAATAAAACTAAAGGAACTAAATCAAAAAATAGAAATTTTGATTAACGAAAAAAGCAAGCAGCAGGAGAATATTCATAACAGCAGGTCAAGATATAACTACTTGAAAGAAAAAATAGATGATTTTAATTTAAAGGAAAATAAAGCCGGCAGCATGATAAACTTATTTGAGAGTAAAAGAAATGTTTTTAGTACTTTAAATAATATGCTAAAAATGGAATATTCCAGCCTCAAATTATCAACCCGTCAAATTTCAGGCACAGGAAACTTTTATGAAAACAAAAAAAGTAATACTTCCCGGGAGGACATTGAAGTTATTCTTAACAGGCTTAAAAACCTGGATAATAAGATAAATGAGTTCTTCGGCAAGTTAAAAAATTATATTTCCAGGATTGAGTTGATAATTGAATTTGAAAAGGATAAGGAATCAATTAAAAAAGAACTAATTGAATTGGTGGAATTAATAAAAAAATATACTTTTGTGTCCGATGATTTGTACAATGATGATGGAAGCGTAAGTGTTGAAATAGAGAAAAAACTTGAAAGTATTGGCACTCTTGGAAATTATTGTATGAAAAAAGCCGGAGATACTGAAAAAATACTGGCAGTTTTAAATATTTTTATACAAATTGCTCAAAAGATAAAGAATAGGCTTTACCCGGAATATAAAGAACTTTCAAAAAAAATTGAAGATGAAGATAAAAGTTTTTATGAATTTGATAATAAGATAAACGATGCAAGAATGGAAAAACAGAATATTGACAATGAACTTTTTAAAATCAACTTTACCAAGCAACAGATAAGGGAAAAGGTTACAAATCAAACAGAGAGCATGATAGATAATTACAATCTGCCGGTAGAATATATATTTAAAAATTATAAACCTTGCGAAGACATGGAAAAATCATCTCGAATTGTCAGGAGATTAAAAAACGAGATAAAAAGTTTTGGCAGTATTAACCCAAACGCAACCCAAGAATTTAACAGAGTAAAAGAAAGATATGATTTTTTGCAATCTCAACGTGACGATCTTTTTGACAGTAAGAAAAATCTTGAGCTGTTAATAAGTGATATAAATAAAAAAATTGAAGAATTATTTGCAATAAAATTTGAAGAAATAAACAATAATTTTAAAACATATTTTAAATTATTGTTCCCTCTTGGAGAAGGCAGGCTGGATCTTGTAAATTCAAATGATGATGGTGAGGACGAAACAGGAATAGATATGAAGGCAGATATAGGAAACAATAAACTTGTTCAGTTATCATTGTTATCAGGTGGCGAGAAAGCTTTAATATCTATTGCTTTTTTATTCTCTATATTTACATCGAATATAGCGCCTTTTTATGTTTTTGATGAGATAGATGCAGCTTTGGATGATATGAATTTAAACAGGTTCCTGGCATTGGTAAAGAAATTCTCTTCAGGAAGGCAGGTTATAATAATTACACATCAGAAAAAAACAATGGAGATTGCTGATACAATCTATGGTGTAACAATGCAGTCGACAGGTATTTCAAAAATTGTTTCTGAAAAAATGGAAAAGATAAATGCAAAGACTATTTAAGAATCTAAACTTGATATGGAATAAATTTAAAAAAAGCAATGACTCATTCTGGGACGAAGTTGAAGAGCAGTTGATCTTAAACGATGTCGGGGCAAGTACCGCAAACGATATCATAATTGATACCAGGGAGCATTCTTTTAAAGAAAATATTAATGATATAGAATTAATAAAAGAATTTTTAAAAGAGAAGATTATAAAAATTTTAGATAATAATAGTTCTTCCGGAAGCAGCATTGTTAAATTTTCAAATGAAATACCTACTGTATGGATGATGGTTGGAGTAAATGGAGTAGGGAAGACTTCCACAATTGCAAAGATAGCCAATTTATTTAAAAATCAAAGCAAAAGCATTCTGCTTACAGCAGCTGATACTTATAGGGCCGCTGCGTTTGAACAAATTGACCATTATTCAAAATTGCTGAACATTGAAATGGTCCACCACCTGAGATATTCTGATCCTGGTGCAGTTGTTTACGATAGTATAGAAAAAGCAATTGCAAAAAAGATAGATTTAGTATTAATAGATACAGCCGGGAGAATGCATACTGCATATAATTTAATGGAAGAATTGAAGAAAATTAAAAAGGTAATCTACAAAAAACTATCCAGGGAAGCTGATGAAATATTAATGGTTATAGATTCAACAACCGGGCAAAATGCAAAGATTCAAACAGCTGCTTTTAATGAAGCTGTGGGTCTTACAGGCATTGTGCTGACGAAAACTGATGGAACATCAAGAGGTGGTATAGTACTTACCATTAAAAATGAATTAAATATTCCTATAAAATTTATTACAAGTGGTGAAAAAATTAATAATATTGATTTTTTTAATCCGGTTAAATTTACTGAAATGCTATTTACTTAGGAGTTGTCTCAAGTGTTTGAATTTTTAACAGCAAAATTTGAAGATCTTTTTTATAAAATCAGGAATAAGGGGAAGCTAAGCCCTATAGATTTGGATACTGCCATTAGAGAAATAAGATTAGCATTGCTTGAAGCAGATGTAAATTTCAAAGTAGTTAAAGAATTCCTTGAAAATATAAAACAAAAGGCAATTGGGGCCAACGTGCTTGAAAGCCTCACTCCTTATCAGCAGGTAGTAAAAATAGTGAACGAAGAAATGGTTTCAATGCTTGGCAATACCGGAAGTGAAATTACTTTTTCCGGTAAGATTCCGACAATATTTATGCTTGTGGGGTTGCAGGGAACAGGTAAAACTACTGCTGCAATAAAATTGGCAAGCTTTATTAAAAATAAATATCAGAGAAAGGTTTCTGTAATAGCTGCTGATATCTATCGGCCCGCTGCAGTTACGCAACTTGAAGATCTTGCAAAAAAGTATGGGTTTGAAATTTACCGCGAAACAAATTCTGACCCTGTAAAAATATCTGCAAATGGTATAGAAACCTTGCGAAAAAATGGCAATGACGTGGTTATTATCGATACAGCCGGCAGGCTTCAAATAGATGAAGATATGATGAATGAACTAAAAAATATAAAATCAAAAGTTTTGCCACATCAAATCCTACTGGTATTGGATGCAATGACCGGCCAGGAAGCAGTTAATATTGCATCTGAGTTCAACCAGACTTTAGTGTTTGATGGAATAATATTGACTAAACTGGACAGTGACACAAGAGGTGGTGCGGCCCTTTCAATTAATCATGTGATAAAGAAGCCGATAAAGTTCATTTCAACAGGTGAAAAGATAGAAGAATTCGATTTATTTCACCCTGACAGAATTGCTTCAAGAATTCTTGGGATGGGCGATGTTTTGACTTTAATAGAAAAAGCTGAAAAAGTCTTTGATGAAAAAAAAGCAAAAGAGCTTGAACAAAAAATTTACAAAAATGAGCTCAATTTTATTGATTTTGTTGATCAGTTAAAAAGTATCAAAAAAATAGGTTCACTTGATAAAATATTTGCAATGCTTCCGGTAAAAAACAAGAGTATGATTTTTAAAAATGCCAAAATAGATGATTCGCAAATTGACAGGATAGAAGCAATGATAAATTCGATGACTCAAGAAGAAAAGGTGAAGCCTTATATAATCAATGGCAGCAGGAAAAAAAGGATAGCTGCCGGAAGCGGGACCTCTGTGGGAGACATAAACAGGTTGCTTAAGCAATTTAGCATGGCTCAACAGGCATTAAGGCAATTCTCCAGGTCCGGGAAAGGGCTGCAAATGCCTTTTTAAAAAACGAAAAAAAATATTTTACAGTTTTTTAATAAAAATATATAATTGTGTTTATTATAAATTTACCAGTAAAATAGTTATTTATAGAATGCAGGAGGTTATTGTTTTGAGTGTAAAGATCAGATTGACCAGAGTTGGTGCAAAGAAGCAACCATATTACAGGATTGTTGTTACAGACAGCAGATCACCCAGAGATGGAAAGTTTATTGAGAACATTGGCACTTATGACCCTAAGAGAGAGCCCTCTAAAATAGAAGTTAATAAAGAAAAAGCTCTTGATTGGCTCCAGAAAGGCGCAAAGCCTACAAATACTGTTCAAAAAATTTTCAATATTGTCAATTTAAAACAGTAGAGATAAAAAAGAAAACGGAGGTAAACTGTGAAAGAACTTCTAGAGTACATGGTAAAAGAGTTGGTGGACAATCCGGAAGAAGTGGATATTACTGAAGAGCCTGAGGGAGAAAAAACAGTGATTTTCAAACTTCATGTTGCAGAAAATGATTTAGGAAAGGTAATTGGCAAGAAGGGAAGAACAGCAAACGCACTTAGAGTTATCATGAGGGCTTCTTCTGCTAAAAGAGGTAAATCTTCAATTGTTAAAATAATAGACTGATTTATCTTTTATAATTTATATAGATAATTAATTTTTTTATATAATTACAATATATAAGTTTTAAAAGACATAATCTTTAGAAATTATGTCAGGTAGACTTTCAATAGCTAGATTAATTGGGGTAATTGGTAAACCGCGTGGTATAAAAGGGCAGTTATATGTCAGGTTGTTTACCGATTATCCCAATACTTTTAGAAGTGGTGATTTGATCTATCTGGATGAAGAATGTATAAAAGAAATAGTTATCGAAAATGTAATTGAACTTAATAATAAACGTAGAACAGTATTCAAATTCTTTAATTGTAATAGCAGAAACGAAGCAGAAAAATTAAGGAATTGTTTATTATTCAGAAGAGAAAAAGACAAGCCTGAAATTGGCGAGGATAATTATTGGGTTGATGATATTATTGATTGCCTGGTATACTCTCCGGATAAAAATATTATTGGTAAAGTAAAAAATGTCGAAAATTTTCCCTCAAATGACAGTCTTGTGGTTGAACTGGAAAATACATCTATAAATATTAAAACTGCTGATAAGTCAAAAAAAAATCCCGGTATCATTATAATACCTATGATTGAAGATTTTATCCTGGATATGGATATAAAAAATAAAAAAATAACACTTAAAAAAATACCTGAGTATATTTAATTTTTCATACTTACCTGGATGATAAAAATTGATGTAATAACAATATTTCCAAACATTTTTGACAACTTTACAAACTTTGGCGTAATAAAGGAAGGAATAAATAAAAAGTTATGTGAGTTAACTATATATAATTTAAGAGAATTCACAGAGGATAAACATAAAAAGGTTGATGATAGGCCATATGGCGGTGGCGCCGGAATGGTTTTTATGGTTCAACCCATGGATTCTGCAGTCAGGCATATCAAGGAAAAAAATGATGTGTTAAAAATAAACTTGCAAAAAACGATACTCTTGACTCCCGGCGGCGATAAATTAAAACAAAATACACTTAAGTATTTATCCGGTATGGAAAATTTAATTCTTATTTGTGGCCGGTACGAAGGAGTAGATGAAAGAATAAAAGACCTGGTAGTTGATATGGAAATTTCAATAGGCGATTTTATTTTAACGGGCGGAGAAATACCGGCAATGGTTCTAATAGACGGCGTCATAAGGCTGCTGGAAGGAGTCGTCGGCAAGGAAGAATCCTTAATAAATGAATCATTTGAGAATAATTTGCTCGACTATCCACAGTATACGCGCCCTGACTTATATAAAGGTTTGAAGGTACCTGATGTTTTAATAAGCGGTAACCATAGCAAAATTAAAAAATGGAGAGAAGAAAAATCTGTAGAAATTACGGCAAAAAAGAGGCCGGATTTATTTGACAAAAACCATTAAATTAATTATATTTGGTTAGTTTATTTTTTGATAAATTATAAAATAAATTATTTTATATTATATTAATTATTTTTTAAGTTAATATATTTTGGTAAACCCTAGTTGTCTGGAGTCATGATGAACATAATAGATAAAATAGAAAGCAAGTATTTAAAGACTGATATTTGCGAATTTAAATCAGGAGATAAAGTAAAAGTAAATATTAGAATCAGTGAAGAGAACAAGGACAGGATTCAATCCTTTGAAGGTATAGTCATAAAAACTCACGGTTATGGTATCAATAAGGCTTTTACAGTTAGAAAAATTTCTTTTAATGTTGGTGTTGAAAGAACTTTTCTTATGCATTCTCCCGTTATCCAATCAATAACAAAATTGAATACCGGAATTGTCAGAAGAGCAAAACTGTATTACCTGAGGAAAAAAGTGGGTAAAAAAGCAAAAGTTGAATTCAAAAGATAAAAAAAATATATTTAGGGAATTCCTTGGTTATTTTATTGTTGCAATAATCGCAGCTGTTTTCTCAATAACTTTAAGAATATTTATAATCGAACCATATATAGTGCCCACTCCTTCCATGACCCCAACACTTCTGGTAAGTGACAAAGTCATAGTATACAAACTGGAATATAAGCTAAAACCTGTCAAAAGAGGTGATATTATAGCTTTTTACTCTCCGCTTGAAAAAAAGAACCTTGTTAAAAGAGCAATCGGGCTTGAGAATGAAGAAATTACACTAACAAGAAACGGCGATGTTCTTATTAATGGTAAAAAAATTTCAGAGCCCTATTTACCTGATAATGTTGTCGCATCCTATGAAGATAAAAGCTATAAAATAAATGAAAATGAATTGTTTGTGATGGGTGATAACAGGAATAATAGCGCTGACAGCAGAGTTTTTGGACCTATTTCATTAGACAAGGTATTCGGCAAGATAATATTTATATATGGTCCTTTCTCCAGATTTGGTAAACCTTAACTAAACACCAACTGCAAAAATGGAATTAAGGGAAGTTAAAAGGCTCCTTAGTCTTTGCCAGTTTGAAGATGAACTTTATTCAAATGGTTTTTTAAATATTGCGGGTGTGGATGAGGTTGGACGAGGCTCGCTTGCCGGTCCAATGGTTGCCGCAGCCGTAATTCTTCGAAGGGACAGGCTATTCATTGAAAAACTTAATGATTCAAAAAAAATACCCAAGCAAAAAAGAAACCTTATTTTCAGGAAAATAATAAAAAGCTGCTCGTGCTGGTCCGTTGCGAAAGTATCTCCGCAAATAATTGATAAAATTTCACTCCAGAAAGCCAATATTTTAGTAATTAAAAAAGCAATAAAAAGTTTAAGGATTAAACCCGATATTATCCTTGTAGATGCTTTAAATCCAAATATGAAGAGACTTATTATGCCAATCGTAAAAGGAGATGAATTAAGCGCCAGTATTGCCGCAGCATCTATAATTGCAAAGGTTATAAGGGACAGGCTTATGATAAAGATGTCCAGGATTTACCCTGAATATGGTTTTGAACTTCATAAAGGCTACGGTACCAAATATCACTTTAGAATGTTGGCCAAATATGGCCCTTCCAAAATCCACAGGTTGTCTTTTAAAGGAGTTTTAAATTAGGAGCCGGGCAGTCATGCTATCTAAAAAACAATTAGGAGATCTCGGAGAGGATATTTCGGAAATATTCCTGGCCAAAATGGGATATTCCATTATAAAAAGAAATTACAGATGCAGGTTGGGTGAAATTGATTTGATAGCAAAAGATAAAAATAAAATAATTTTTTTTGAAGTCAAAACCAGGACCAATTTAAATTTTGGCTACCCGGAAGAATCTATTAATAACCTTAAAGTTCTTAAGCTCAAAAAACTTGCAATTTTTTTTGCAGTTTCTGAAAATATGCATAACCTTGATATGCAGTTTGATGTTATTTCAATAAACCTTTCGGGGACATGTTTTTCAGATAATATTAAAAATATAAAAAATATCATTGATATTTGCAACAGCATGAAAGCTTCAGAAATAAAAGAGAATTTTAATCTCAACCATATCCAAAATGCTTTCTAAATCATAAGTTTTTATTATTTATACATTTGACTAATTATGTAAATATATATATAATTAGCATATGTTTTTTGAACTAACTAGTTTTGCACTCGTTGGCATAGAAGCAATTACCATTTCCGTAGAGGCACATATTTCTAACGGTCTGCCCTCTTTTACAATCGTCGGTTTGCCCGATAAAGCGATAAATGAATCCAGGCAAAGAGTAAAAGCTGCAATAATTAACAGTGGGTATAATTTTCCCATGAAAAAAATAATTATAAATCTTTCTCCTGCAGATTTAAAAAAAGAGGGAGCTTTATATGATTTGCCAATTGCAATTGCAATATTAAGTGTAAGCAGCCAGATTAAAATCAAGGATAAGGATAAATGCTGTTTTATCGGAGAACTATCATTGGATGGAAATTTAAATCCTGTAAGAGGCATAATTTCTATGGCCGAAGAAGCTTCCAGAATTGGAAAGAAATACTTTTTTATGCCTTACAGTAATGCAGAACAAGCCAGCCTTATAAAAAATATAAAAATTGTACCTTGTAAAAGCTTAAAAGATATTATCCAATTATGTTTAAGTAATGAAAATCTAAGCGTACAATATTTTCCAATATGCAGCACAAAAATTGAAAGTATATGTAATGATTTAGATTTTTGTGATATAAGGGGACA
>CAZFFH010000001.1:0-3129 GCA_964518375.1 uncultured Actinomycetota bacterium | reverse complement strand
AGAAACAACATTTCTTATAAGTTTCCATGCAGTTTTATGCTTATTGTTGCTACAAATCCATGCATATGCGGATATTTGGGTGATGAAAGAAAAAAATGTACATGCAGAACAGGCGAGATAAGGAAATATTGGAATAGCATATCCGGACCAATAATGGATAGAATTGATATGAAAGTTGATGTCCCTCGTTTAGAGGACGGCGATTTTATAAACTCAGGTTTTACGGAATCATCCGGTACCATCACAAAAAGAGTTGAAGAATGCAGGGAAATACAAAAAGAGAGATATGTAAATACTAATATTAATTATAATGCTGAAGTAAGTTCCAGGATAATATATAGCTGGGTTGATAAGAATAATGAATTAAAAAAATTAATTCCTGAGCTTATCAAAAAATATAATTTAAGCGCCAGAGCCATTGCAAGTCTGATAAAAGTTTCAAGAACTATCGCAGATATGGAGAACTCAGGGAAAATCAAATTATCTTATTTTATGGAAGCATTGCAGTATAGAATCAATGCCGGTATTGAAAATATCATTAATAATTAAGCAAAAACTATAATATGGATAATATAGATGAAATAAGTAAAAAAATCTTATATCTAATGGCAGGATTTAATATTAAACAATCAGAAATTATCGAAATCTATAAAAAAAATAATTTTAATATTGCCGGGACATTAAATTCAGAAACTTTTAAAAATAAAAGTGCCCAGTTGCAATTAGGAAATGATAAAATTATAGATTTTGATAACATGATAGCTTATTTAGGGAAAAACAATATTAATGTATTAAATATTTCAGGAAAATTTTATCCGAAACTTTTGAAAGAAATTTTTTATCCTCCGCCTGTATTATTTTATAAAGGTAACCAAATATTAAAATCTGATTATTTGCTTGCAATAGTTGGCACAAGAAAATGTTCAGCTTATGGTAAGGATGTTGCAAGATATATAAGCAGGCAGCTTTCAAAAATTGGCATAACAATAGTAAGTGGAATGGCTTCAGGAATAGACTATTGGGCGCAAAAGGCCGCTTTGGAAGAAAAGGGTAGCAGTATTGGTATCCTGGGATGCGGTATAGATATTATTTACCCTCCCGAAAATAAAGATTTATATAACCAATTATTAGCCACCGGCAGTTTACTGTCAGAATTTTTCCCCGGGACACCACCATTAAAATCAAATTTTCCTGCCAGAAATAGAATAATAAGCGGAATGTCAATGGGAGTTGTAGTAATTGAAGCAGGCATAAAAAGTGGCGCCTTAATAACCGGTGAATTTGCTTTAAATCAAAATAGGGAAGTTTTTGCCATACCCGGCAGCATATTTAATTCAGAAAGCCAGGGTTGCCATAAGCTAATAAAAAATGGAGCAAAGCTGGTTGAAAATATAGACGACATTCTTGAGGAGATAAGCCAATATTATAAAAATGTTATTTCCTGCGATTTCCAAAATGAAAGTCCGGCAGACAATTTCAAGCAGAAAGAAAAAATAGATATTTTAGTAAAAACGTTAAATGAAAAACAAAAAATTGTCTTTGATTGTTTGGGCTGTTTGCCAAAAAGCCTAGAAAAAATAGTTTGTGAAACAAAATTTAAAATAAATGATTTACTTCAGATAATATCTGAACTGGAGATTAAAGAACTTGTAAAAGAAAAAAATTCTAATGCATTTACCAGATCATAATATTGAACCGTTGTTTTATAGTAGAATGAAGTTTTAAAATTTAGTAAAATAATATAAATTAATTAATTTTAAATTTTTAAAAGGGGAATGACTGATGGCATTTAGAAAAAAAATTGAAAGACCGAAAAATTACCTGGGTAATATACTTTACAGGTTTGATAATATTTATAATAAAGATCTTAAAAGTATTATTAAAGATATTTCGTCTAAAAGAAGACTGAATCCAAAAAGAGCCGATTTTATATTAAATGATGCTTTCAAGAATCTTGATAGAATACTTGAAGATATTTCAAGAGAAAATTTTAAGACTGATTACAGAGGAGATAAGATTAGAGATATCATTATTGACATGATAAATAAACTTAAAAAATATTTTATGATAATAAAAGAATATGATTATGATGCTAATAGCTTTGAAATAAGAGAGGAAGCGAATTTCTTGGATTTTGTTGGCCAAACAAGAAACCTGCTTAAAAAAAAGATGAAAGAGATTGAGAGTGACTACCTTTAAACTTGAGGAAAGCCTGGATTTCTATATAAGACATTTAAAATTTGAAAAAAATCTTACCGAAAATTCCATTAATTCATATAGAAAAGATATTTATCATTTCATCAATTTTATTAAAAAAATTAATATAGAAGATGTTGCTCAATTAAGCCTGGAAATATTCCGTAAATATTTAAAATATCTTGACGGCTGCAAATATGCCAATAGGACCATCATCAGGAAATATTCATCATTTGCAAATTATTTTAAATTCCTTGAAAATAATAATTTTCTAAAGATTCAACTAACCCAATTAATAGTCGCACCTAAAAAACATCACAGGCTTTACTCATTCTTAACCCAATCAGAGATAAATCAGCTAATTGAAAGTATTGATACCACAACAAACCTGGGTAAAAGAAACAAGGCATTGATAGAGGTTATCTATTCAACGGGTGCAAGAATAAGTGAAGTTGAAGGTATGACCTTAAAGTCTGTTAACCTTGAAAATAATGAGATAGAAGTTTTTGGAAAAGGCAGGAAATATAGGGTAGTATATCTAAATCAAAGTGCATGCAAGTATTTAAAAAAATATCTTGATATAAGAAATGAGTTTTCTTTTTCTTCAAAAACACAGAATTACAGGCAAGATAATTCGCTTTTTTTAAATAAATTCGGAAACAAGTTAACAGTCAGGGGTATGAGGAAGATATTAAAAAAATGTCTTGATGAATGTGGAATTAGTAAAAAAATAAGCCCCCATGACATAAGACACAGCTTTGCAACTCATCTTTTACAGGAAGGTGCCGGGATAAGGGAAATTCAGGAATTATTAGGTCATGAGAATATATCAACAACCCAGATATATACTCATCTTAATTTAAAAAAGCTAAAAAATGATTATGATAAATTCCATCCCAGAGCAAAGCAGTAATTAATTTAAAAAATTTGTTG